>NZ_JAAFZF010000029.1:0-38930 GCF_010614825.1 Neobacillus sedimentimangrovi | reverse complement strand
TCTCGAGCTTGAAAGAGTACTATGACTTCTGCTGACTTCTGACTGCTCAGCTATCTATCACTAGATAGGTTACCAAGGTTACTTGGCGTGCCAGCCAGACCTCCCCGGGTAAGAGTGTAATCTTTCCTTCCATCCATCTGCTTCATTTACTCTGTATCACCTTCGGCAGAAAGGGCTTTGTTTTGTCATGCAAACTCACCCAGTGATACCTAGCCTCATATGAAGTTCGTGTTCCTCAGACCGGAAGTTTGCCGCTCGCTTCCTTCAGATTCCGCGTCACCACGGACACCCTTGCGTTAAGCTAACTGCTACTTCTGCCTTCGCAGCTCGGGACTTTCACCCTATAGATTACACCCATGCCGGGCGCACATGCAAAAAAGGAATGTGATCACACATTCCTTACCTGACCTATTAAAAATTATCTAATGCCGTTCCATGTATATCTTCCAACCTATGAGGCGGACATACGATAAGCTTCCCTTTTATAACCTCTTCCTTCATCTCATTAACAGCAGTCACATGAATGGTCACTGTATGTTTCTCAAGATTTACATCAGTCACTTCTAACAATAACTCTATCATCGCATAATGATAAACAGGTTTACTAAACTCAATTTCTTGGCTAAGTATGTGTGTACCGGGCCCCGGCAAATATTTTGAAATAGCTGAAGTTATCATTCCAGTTAGCATGATACTTGGGACAATTGGTTTTTTAAAGGGGGTTTGTGATGCATAGTCATGCTGGATATATAACGGATTCGCATCATCGGTTAAACCTAAATAAAGAAGGAGATCCTTATCCTCAACTTTTTCCGTTACCGATAATTTCTCACCAACACTGATTTCTTCAATTCTTCTGCCGATCTTTCTCTTTTTTCCTAAAAGCATTACTGGAACCTCCTTTTTGAAAGCGATTTCAGAAACGGATAGAGAAATTCGGAGACCCACGGGACCCCGAACTCCTAACATTGTATTAAACTAATACATTCATAACGTTGCGTACAGATTGAACTGATTTATCGAGTGCAGCTTTTTCCTCTGGAGTAAGGTCAAGCTCAATTACTTTTTCTATACCGTTTGCACCAAGGATGGTTGGTACCCCAAGATAAATACCTTCATACCCATACTCTCCCTCTAGGTAGGCGATGGCTGGTAATACACGACGCTGATCCTTAAGAATAGCTTCACACATTTCTACTAAGGAAGCTGCAGGGGCATAGTATGCGCTGCCGTTACCTAAAAGACTAACGATTTCGCCGCCTCCTTTTCTTGTACGTTCAACAATCGCCTCTAAACGGTCTTTTGGAATTAATTTTTCTAGTGGAATCCCACCAGCGTATGAATATCGAACAAGTGGAACCATTTCATCCCCGTGGCCGCCCAAAACGAAGCCGGTAATATCTTTCACAGAGAGGTTTAACTCTTGAGCAACAAATGTACGGAAACGCGCAGTGTCAAGAACACCTGATTGACCGATGACGCGGTTTTTAGGGAAGCCGGACTCTTTATATACTGTGTACGTCATGGCATCAACTGGATTAGTTAATACAAGAATCGTACAGTTAGGAGAATATTTTACAACTTCCTGCGTGACCGCTTTCATCACCTTTTGGTTAGTTTGCACTAAGTCATCACGGCTCATGCCTGGCTTACGTGCTATACCTGCTGTGATTACAACGATATCAGAGTCCTTTGTGTCTTCATAATTGGATGTACCAATGATATTGGCATCAAATCCCTGAACCGGGCTAGCTTCTAGCATATCCAGTGCTTTACCCTTTGTAGGATTTTCCATTTGAGGAATATCAACTAGAACAATATCTCCAAGCTCTTTCTGGGCAAGCAGGAATGCAGTCGTAGCACCGGTGAAACCGCCGCCAATCACAGAAATTTTCTTGCGTTTTAAAGACATTTTTGCTCTCCCCTTTATGAATGAAATTTAAATTCAAGGGGCTGTTAACAAACAGCCCTCATGATCTCAAAAAGTACTTATTCCATGTTCTTAATTAATTCATCTGCAAATTCAGAAGTTTTTACTTCTGTTGCACCATCCATTAAACGGGCAAAGTCGTAAGTTACCACTTTAGACGAAATGGTTTTCTCCATTGCCTTAATGATCAAGCTAGCTGCTTCATTCCAGCCTAAATGCTCAAGCATTAAAACACCGGAAAGGATGACAGAAGAAGGGTTTACCTTATCTAAACCAGCATACTTAGGTGCTGTACCATGTGTCGCTTCAAAAATTGCATGTCCTGTTTCATAGTTGATGTTAGCACCAGGTGCGATACCAATTCCACCTACTTGTGCTGCTAGTGCGTCAGAGATATAATCACCGTTTAGGTTCATCGTTGCAACTACATCAAACTCACGTGGACGAGTCAGGATTTGCTGTAGGAAGATATCAGCTATTGCATCTTTAATAATGATTTTACCGGCTGCTTCTGCTTCAGCCTGTGCTTTGTTTGCCGCTTCTGTACCTTGTTCCTCCTTGATACGGTCATATTGAGCCCAAGTGAATACTTTATCGCCGAACTCTCTTTCAGCAAGCTCATATCCCCAGTTCTTAAACGCACCTTCAGTAAATTTCATGATATTCCCTTTATGAACAAGAGTAACAGATTTACGTCCTTCTTTAATAGCATAATTAATAGCCGCACGAACTAAACGATGTGTGCCTTCTTCAGAAACAGGCTTAATTCCGATACCGGAAGTTTCAGGGAATCTAATTTTCTTAACTCCCATTTCATTTTGCAGGAAGTTAATAACTTTCTTAACTGCTTCTGAGCCTTTTTCATATTCAATACCTGCATAAATGTCTTCAGTATTTTCACGGAAAATAACCATATCTGTGTCTTGCGGACGCTTAACTGGGGAAGGTACTCCTTCAAACCATCTTACTGGACGCAAGCACACAAAAAGATCTAATTCTTGGCGTAACGCAACGTTTAATGAACGAATTCCTCCACCAACTGGAGTCGTTAATGGACCTTTGATAGCAATCAAATATTCTCTAATTACATCTAGAGTTTCTTGAGGAAGCCATTCACCAGTTTGATTGAACGCTTTCTCACCAGCCAAAACTTCTTTCCAAACGAGCTTACGCTCTCCCTTGTACGCCTTTTCAACCGCAGCATCCAATACGCGGTTAGCAGCTGCCCAAATATCAGGACCTGTACCGTCTCCTTCAATGAACGGAATAATAGGATTGTTTGGAACGTTTAATACACCATTTGTAACCGTGATTTTTTCGCCTTGCATGTTGTTCTCCCTCCTAGACTATGTAAACAAATAAAATAAAAATATGATATTGTACTTTGATAAAGGTTAGAGGGGATTACCCCTAACCTTTCACACACAATTCTATTGAACCAATTTTTCGAAAAAAAGTAAAATATTAAACTCTTTGCTCTATTGGGATATATTTTTGCTTTACTGGACCCGTGTATTCTGCTCTTGGACGGATTAAACGATTGTTATCATATTGTTCTAAAATATGAGCTAGCCATCCAGATACACGACTTACCGCAAAGATTGGCGTCATTAAGTCATGGTCAATGCCAAGGCTGTGGTATACAGAAGCAGAATAAAAATCAACATTTGGTGGCAGTTTCTTTTCACCTGTCACAATGCTTTCAATTTTAACGGACATATCATACCAATGTGGCTCACCAGTTAATTCAGTTAATTTTTTGGACATTTTCTTTAAATGCTTGGCACGAGGATCCCCTTGACGGTAAACTCGGTGACCAAAGCCCATAATTTTTTCTTTCTTTTGAAGCTTGCCGTAAATATATGGCTCAACATTTTCGAGCGTGCCAATTTCGGTAAGCATCTTCATTACCGCTTCATTTGCACCTCCGTGTAGAGGTCCTTTTAATGCACCGATTGCAGCAGTAATACCAGAATATACATCCGATAAAGTAGCAACACAAACACGTGCTGTGAATGTAGAAGCATTCAATTCATGGTCGGCATGTAAGACCAAAGCTTTATCAATTGCTTCTACTGCAATTTGATCAGGTTCTTTCCCTGAAAGCATATAAAGGAAATTAGCCGCAAAGCTTAAATCTTGTCTTGGTTCAACTGGTTCAAGACCCTTTCTTACACGTGCAAACGCAGCAACTATTGAAGGCATTTTCGCTTGGAGGCGGATAGCCTTTCGATAATTGGCTTCAGGATCCATGGCATCTGCTTCTTTGTCGTACAACCCTAATAAAGATACTGCAGAACGAAGCGCAGCCATTGGATGAACTTCTTTGATCGGGTACATTTTAAAATGTTCAATTACTTCCTTAGGAAGTGAGGCATTTTCTGCCAGCTGCTTTTTTAATTCCGCTAGTTGTTCCGCATTAGGAAGTTTGCGATGCCATAAGAGATAAATCACTTCTTCAAAGCTTGCATTTTCAGCTAAATCATCAATGTTATACCCAACGTAAGTAAGGGTATCATCAATGATTGAACTGATTGAAGATGTTGTTGCTACAATCCCTTCAAGACCGCGTGTTACTGTCATAATAAATCTCTCCTTTGCTTTCTAAATTTCCCCACTACCCTTTTTCTTAATAAACTTAAAAAATAGAAAACTAGTTTTCTATCTAGGATTGGATGAAAGGGTTAAAATATTCAGATAAAAATAATAATATTTTAATGTTTGTACACTGACTGAGCGATTGCTCGCCAATCGGCACAAACAACATGTATGCCCTTTCATTCAATGGAATGAATGAATTTACAACGAATCCCGTATGCCAATAGGATTGTAATAAATAACTATACACTTAAGCCTATTATAAACAATAATCAGACTTTTGTGAACGAAAAGAGAATGAAAATAATAAAAAAATATTATTTTAAAAAAAATCTTAATAGAAAAGCGAAAGCGCCCTGGTCAGCGGCGTATAGCCTCCTCCCATAAGCTATTGCTTACGGTCGTGCGATGTGGATGCTGCCGAAGCCTTCCTTGTGGAGACTCTCCAACTGAGATAAAGGAAACACGAAGAACCGAAGGTGATTCGATGTTGACTTATCGTAGGGCGGAGACCGAAGGATACTAGCCGCTAGGGCGCTGGAGCTAGACAGTTCTCGAAGTCTTTTAGATATTTTCTTATCTTTTCGGAAAAGAGAAAGTCCCCTGCTCAGCGGCGTATGGCTTGGAGGTCTCCAACTGAGATATAGAAAACACGAAGTGCCGGAGGCGATTCGATGTTGACTTATCGTAGGGCGGAGAGCGAAAGACACTAGCCGCTAGGGCACTGGAGCTAGACAGTTCTCAAAGTCTACAATAGATTTTCTTATCTTATACGAAAAGCGAAAGCGCCCTGGTCAGCGGCGTATAGCCTCCTCCCAAAAGCTATCGCTTTCGGTCGTGCGAGTGGATGCTGCCGAAGCCTTCCTTGTGGAGACTCTCCAACTGAGATATAGGAAACACGAGGAGCGTGAGCGATTCGATGTTGACTTATCGTAGGGCGGAGACCGAAGGATACTAGCCGCTAGGGCGCTGGAGTTAGACAGTTATCGAAGTCAAAAATATTATCTCTTCTAATCGGAAAAGCGGAAGCCCCCTGCTCAGCGGCGTATGTCTTCCTCCCAAAAGCTATCGCTTTCGGTCGTGTGATGGGGATGCTGCCGGGGCCTTCCTTGTGGAGATTTTCCAACTGAGATAATGGAAACACGAAAGACGAAGGCGATTCGATGTTAACTTAATGAAGGGCAGAGAGCGAAGGCGTCTCGCCGCTAGGGGGCTGGAGCTAGACAGTTCTCGAAGTTGGAGATATATTTTCTTATTAAGTAAATTGGAAATGATCTAGGCAGCAGTGTATGTCCTCCCCCAAAAAGTTATCACTTTCAATTGAGGTGATGCTGCCATATCCTTCCTTGTATAGCTCTCCAATTGAGATAAAAGAAACACGAGGATACATGAGGCGACCTAAGATCTTTGACGGTGAGCAAAGGAGATTAGACGTTATGGCACTTCAACATTCTTATCTTATAAAAAATCCAATCATTTTCATACTGGCATAAGCAATACCAGCCCCTATTAATGGTCCTACCGCCACTCCTTTGAAAATCGAAACCGATAAGATTGTACCCAGTACTAATGCTGTTGTAATTTGTGGATCCTTCGCCAGAAGTGTCACTCCTCCCTTTGCCAAGAGTGCTACTGCCATACCAGAAACCAATGCAACCCATGCATAGGGAGATTTAAAAGCTGCTGTCAAGTCTTTAAAACCAATTTCTCCACTTGCAATCGGTGCAAGGACCGCAATAGTAATGACGATTACCCCCCAATTGATCCCTTTCGTTTGAATTAAAGAAAATAATTTGGAATCTATATTAAATACTTTTAAGACTAATAACACTGCTATAGCAATCATTAACGAATTGTTCTTAGCAAAAAAACCAATCACAAGTAGTAACAAAAGAAATAAAACAGATTCATTAAACATTTTTATCCAACTTTCTATATTAAACTATATTTCCATAACAACAGCTAAACAAATCATAATATAAGATTCAGGTTTACAACTCTGAAACTTTTCACTGTTTAGTGCGTATGAAAATACGTAACAAATACAGATGAATATTAGGCGTATTGTCTAATAAAATGATAAACTATATCTAATTACTTTCAATGATAGGAGGTTGACCATTGAATTCTAAGTATTTATACAGGATTATTCGTTTTATATTTGTCGTCGGTGCAATAATCCTGGGCCTTTACGCTTTTTATTTAATTTCAAAGGTGACATACCCATTTTTAATCGGATTTGCCATTGCATTCTTCATTAACCCGCTAGTAAATCTATTGGAGAATAAGGCAAAAATGCCGCGTATACTTGCGGTTTTTGTTGCACTCATCCTTATATTTGCCATCTTTGCCGGTTTAATTACTCTGTTAGTGGTTGAGATTGTCTCCGGTGCAAATTACTTGGCAAAAGTTATTCCCCAGCACTTGAACACATTTATCACTTATTTGGAAGATTACTTTACAAATTTGTACAATCAATTAACTAGGATGTTTAATAAGCTTGATGCAGGACAACAGGATACGATAATTGCCAATATCCAAGATATAGGGCAAACGATCGGATCAACGGTCGGCAACTTTATACAAAATTTCTTTGGGAACATTCCACTTATCTTATCTTGGTTCCCAAATGCTGCAACTGTCCTTATTTTCTCATTATTGGCCACGTTTTTCATCAGTAAAGATTGGTACCGGCTATCAAACTTGGGGAACAAGATATTACCAGCAAAAGCAAGAACTAGTGGCAAGACCGTCTTCGCGGATTTAAAAAAGGCATTATTTGGGTTTATTAAAGCACAGGTGACTCTCATCTCCATTACAACGGTTATCATTTTAATTGGTTTACTAATCTTAAGAGTAGATTATGCGATTACCATTGCCCTTTTGACAGGTGTTGTAGATATCATCCCTTATCTAGGGACTGGAGCTGTATTTGTTCCTTGGATCATTTATGAAGTAATTAGCGGTGATATAGGCCTGGCGATCGGTCTTGGTGTTCTTTATGTGATTGTTTTAGTTCAAAGGCAGATTATGGAACCAAAAATTCTTTCATCCAACATTGGGCTTGACCCATTAGCTACCCTCATTGCTCTGTTTGTCGGATTTAAATTGATTGGATTTTTAGGATTAATCATTGGCCCCGTAACCCTTGTAATCATCACCACCCTTTATCGTACCAATGTCTTTCATGACCTTTGGACTTTTATTAAAGGAAAAGAAATTTAAATCAAAAAACGTCAACCTTCAATGAGGTTGACGTTTTTTGATTATAGCACACTTGCGTGACCGTTATATATGATTCCTCGCGTTGCATCAACTGTGACTTCTTGTCCATCTTTCATTAGCTCTAGAGCATTTTCTACTCCAACAATTACCGGAATCCCAAGGTTCAGACCAACAACAGCCGCATGACTTGTTAATCCACCTTCTTGTGTAATGAGTGCTGCGCATTTTTCAATGGCAGGCATCATTTCCTTGTCAGAACCAATAGTAACAAGAATAGAACCAGGTTTTACTTTTTCCAAAGCTTCCTTGGCATCGCGAGCTATTACTACTTTACCGAATGCAGACTTTCGACCAATTCCTTGAGCTTTTGCAATGATATCTCCAACAATATGAATTTTCATTAAATTGGTTGTACCAGCTTCACCAACAGGTACTCCCGCTGTGATTACAACTAAATCACCATGCTTGACGATACCACTATTTACACTTTCTTCAACCGCAATTTCCAACATTTCATCTGTTGTTGAAGCATATCTACCAAGCTTAGGATATACACCCCAAACTAGGGATAATCGGCGACACACTACTTCGTTTGCTGTTACACCAACAATCGCTGCCTTTGGACGGTATTTTGAAATCATTCTTGCCGTATGTCCGCTTTCTGTTGGTGCGATAATGGATTTTACATCTAAGTTTAATGCAGTGTGAGCAACAGACAGTCCGATCGCATCTGTCACATTGTGCTCCATGTTCTTACTGCGGTTAGATAAAATTTCTTTATGGTTTAATGCCTGTTCCGCTCTTAATGCAATGTTATGCATAGTTTGGACGGCTTCCACTGGATACAGTCCGGCAGCAGTTTCACCAGATAGCATAATGGCATCGGTCCCATCAAAAATGGCATTCGCCACATCACTTGCTTCAGCACGGGTAGGTCTTGGATTTCGCTGCATGGAATCAAGCATTTGAGTAGCCGTAATAACAGGTTTTCCATATGCATTACATTTCTTAATTAACATTTTTTGCACAAGCGGTACTTCTTCAGCTGGAATTTCAACCCCAAGGTCACCGCGAGCAACCATTAAACCGTCAGAAACCTCTAAGATTTCATCAATATTATCCACGCCCTCCTGGTTTTCAATTTTAGGAATGATGTGGATATGGGTAGCATTGTTTTCTTCCAAAAGTTGGCGAATTTCCAATACATCTTTCGCGCGACGAACAAAAGATGCCGCAATAAAATCAATCCCTTGTTCAATTCCAAATAGAATATCTTTTTTATCCTTTTCGGTAATCCCTGGTAAATTGACAGATACCCCAGGTACATTCACACCTTTTTTGTTTTTTAGTGTGCCGGTATTTAATATTTTGGTATGAATTTCATTAGCCGATTTGTCAATCTTTGTAACTTCAAGACCAATTAACCCGTCATCCAACAAAATTTTCGAACCAACTTGTACATCATCAATCAATCCAGGATATGTAACAGAGAATTTTTCTACGGTCCCTTCCACTTCGTTCATCGAAATAATAATATTTTCTCCAGCCTTAAGCTCAATGGCTCCATTTTGCATATTATGAGTTCTAATCTCAGGACCTTTTGTATCAAGTAATATAGCAACTGTTTTTCCAGCAATCCGTGCAGCTTCTCGAATGTTTTTAATACGGTTTCCATGTTCCGCAAAATCCCCATGGGAAAAATTCAAACGTGCTACGTTCATCCCAGACTGAATTAATTGGGTTAGCTTCTCTACACTTTCACTAGCAGGACCAATCGTACAAACAATTTTTGTTTTACGTAACATTTTTTTCCTCCTTTATAAAAATCCAATAAGCGCCTAAAAAAGGCGCTGTACCGAAAAGTTATCCAAACAGTATTCCGTTAAATAGATAATTCTTGCGAAAGTTTATATAGTTGAAGGTCTAATTTATGTTCTTTAGAAAGAGCTTCGATAATGTCATAGTCAACAAGACGATTATTTTCAATTCCTACAGCACGACCGCCTTTTCCTTCAATCAAAAGCTCTACAGCTCTTGCCCCTAACCTGCTTGCAAGCACACGGTCAGCAGCTGTTGGAGAGCCTCCACGTTGAATATGACCCAAAACGGACACTCTTGTATCTAAATTCGTTGCTTCTTTTAGCTGTTTCGCAAATTCAGTACCACTGCAAACTCCTTCAGCAACAATAATAATACTATGCTTTTTCCCACGTTCCTGCCCTTTACGCAGACGTTCAGCAATTTCATTCATATCATAATTTTCTTCAGGAATTAAAATCGTTTCCGCTCCCCCAGCAAGACCAGCCCAAAGAGCAATATCTCCTGCATCACGACCCATTACTTCAATAATAAAGGTTCTTTCATGGGAAGTGGCAGTATCACGGATTTTATCTATTGCCTCGATTACAGTATTCAATGCGGTATCAAAACCAATTGTTACATCGGTTCCAGGAATATCATTATCAATTGTTCCAGGAATTCCTACACAAGGAAACCCTTGTTCTGTTAAAGCTTTTGCACCTCTGTAAGAACCATCTCCACCAATAACAACTAGTCCTTCAATGCCATGAGCTTTTAAATTTTCGATACCTTTTTGACGTACTTCGGGATCTTTAAATTCCGGACAACGGGCAGAATGCAACATTGTTCCACCGCGATGGATAATATCCCCTACTGAACCGAGTTCAAGCTTTTTAATATTTCCGTTAATTAGTCCAGTATAGCCACCATAAATTCCGTAAACTTCGATATTGTGAAAAATTGCTTTTCGAACAACCGCACGAATCGCCGGGTTCATTCCCGGAGAGTCTCCGCCGCTTGTTAATACTCCAATTCTTTTCATGACGCTCACCTCATATTGAAATAAAACTTTTAAAATCTATGTAGATTTGAAGAACTAGAGCGAAAATATTTATAACCGTCTTAAAGTCCTTCTTTTATTATGAACATTAATCATTCGAATATTTATAAAATAACATGAAGAATCCTTCATAACAACTGTATCCTATCAACCTTTCAAATAGACGGAATAGTTTATTAACTGGAAGCGTTTCATTTGATGGGGAGAACGTTTTCTTTGAAACTTTAGTGAATTTTTTATGAACATTTTGTGAATCATGTTGGAAGGAATAAACAGGATATAGTAAAACGTGCCCATATGGACACGTTTTACGATCCGTAAATTAAACGCCAATAAACTCTTGAATTAACCCATACTCTCCGATCGTCCGGAAACGATTATATCGGTCGGTAATTAATTGTTCTTCTGATAAAGAAAGCAATTCTTTTAACGAATTCGTGAGAATGGCTTCAATTTCTTTTGACTGTTGTTTAACGTCCTTATGGGCTCCACCCCTGATTTCTGGAATAATATCATCAATTACCCCTAGTTCTTTTAAATCTGGAGCCGTTATTTTCATAGTTTCGGCCGCATTTTTGGCCTTCGATGCATCTTTCCACAAAATAGCTGCGGCTCCCTCTGGAGAAATAACAGAATAAGTAGAGTTCTCTAGCATATATATACGGTTTCCGACTCCCAATGCAAGTGCGCCACCGCTACCGCCTTCACCAATAACAATACAGATAATTGGTACTTTTAAACCTGCCATTTCAAAAAGGTTACGAGCAATTGCTTCACTTTGTCCACGCTCTTCAGCCGCTTTACCTGGGTAAGCACCTTTTGTATCTATAAAGCAAATAATCGGGCGGTTAAACTTATCCGCCTGTTTCATTAACCTTAATGCTTTTCGATACCCTTCTGGGTGAGGCATTCCAAAGTTTCTACGAATATTTTCCTTTGTATCTTTCCCTCTCTGATGACCGATCACTGTCACTGGTAGGCCTTTAAATTTGGCAATTCCACCGACGATCGCTTCATCATCAGCAAAAGTACGATCCCCGTGACATTCAAAAAAATCATCAAACAGGTTTGAAATATAATCTAAAGTTGTCGGTCTCATCGGATGGCGAGCTATTTGCACTCGGTCCCATGGTTTAATATTTTCGTAAATTTCTTTTTCAAGCTTTTCAAGCCGAATCTCCAATTTCTTAATTTCCGAGCTTAAATCAACATCCGCGTTTTGGGTAAACTCTTTTAATTCCATAATTTTTTTCCGAAGTTCAACAATTGGACGTTCAAATTCTAATTCTATTGCCATGCGAGTTCACCCCTTGGTTGATGAATATCGAGGATCAGTGTAATCTTCTCAGTCAACTCTAAACGAGAAATAATGGCATCCAATTGGCCATGTTTTAATAGAAATTCGGCTGTTTGAAAGTCTTCCGGCAGTTTCTCACGTATGGATTGCTCTATCACCCTTCGGCCGGCAAATCCAATTAACGCACCTGGTTCGGCTAAGTTATAATCCCCTAAGGAAGCAAAGCTTGCCGAAACACCTCCTGTTGTTGGGTGGGTCATAATTGAAATGATAAGTCCTCCATTATCACTAAATTTTTTCAATGCAACACTAGTTTTAGCCATCTGCATTAAACTTAAAGCCCCTTCCTGCATACGGGCACCGCCAGATGCAGTGAAAATGATAAAAGGAACAGAAAGCTCGTCTGCTTTTTCAATTGCACGAGTTATTTTCTCACCGACAACAGACCCCATGCTTCCCATTCGGAAAGAAGAATCCATAATGGCCACGACAATTTTAAATCCGCCCACCGTTCCGATTCCGGTTACAACTGCTTCATTTAATTTACTTTTTAATCGATCTTTTTCGAGCTTTTCTAGATAATCCGGAAAATTTAACGGATTTTTGGAAACCATATTTTCATTGATTTCCTGAAAACTACCTTCATCCAAAAAGCTTTCGATCCGTTCTTTAGCAGTCATTGGAAAATGATGCCCACAATGTAAACAAACTTTCATGTTTTTTATTAATTCTTTTGTATACATGATTTTCTTACATGTGGGACACTTAGTCATAATTCCTTCAGGAACATCATTTTTCGCCGCTTCGGTAGGAATGGTTGCATATTTTTTCTTTTTTGGTTGATTTTTTGTAAATAGATCTTTTAATGCCAAAAACCTAACCTCCTTGTTTGAACCTTTGGCAAATGGAAAGTTTCCCTCACACTCTACACAGCATTCTTTCTAACTGTTTTTCATCTCATACATCATTCATGTAATAAGTGGTCAGACCACTATAGAATGAAAAATGCCCGTCATCACCTGGGCTTGTACAAATTCCAATATAAATGAAGAAGCATTCAAATTCTGTTGATTTTTGTCGTTAAAGAACAGACAAATTTCGTAGTTTTTTATAAGCAGATAATAATGCCGCTTCATCCTTATTTGCCAATGCGTCCAGTAAATACTTATAATCTTGGATGTTAACGTCATACCGATTCGGAATTGGATCTAATGAATTATAAAACTCCTTTAATATAACCCAAATCCTTAAAAAAAGTTGGTTATTAGCGGCTTGGATAATTCGATAAAAAAATCCATCATCATGGAAATCTTCCGTTTTCATTAAGTATTGCTTTAATTTTAATAATTTTTCCTGATTCATTCTTTGAATTGCCAATTTGAGACAATCCATTTCAATATAGACTTTCGTTTCAAAAACATCGTTTTTTGCCTTTTCATCTTGTAAAATAAATGTACTAAGCAGTTGGACTAGTTGATTACCGCGAAAGTCGCGCAAAAACGTCCCTTCGCCTCTTCGCGTTTCAATTAACCCAAGTAATTCTAAGGATCTAAGCGCTTCTCTAACGGAAGAGCGCCCGGCATTCAGGCGCTCCGACAGTTCTCTTTCAGAGGGAATTTTGTCTCCCGATTTTAATCCATCTGCAGCGATCATGTCTCTTAGCTGCTTCACGATTTCCAAGTACACTTTTGTCTTCGACACTAATGAATTCACTCACTTTTACCAATTAGAGCGAGTCTCTTCGTTTTTTCCTTTACTTCCTCTGGATCTACCTTAATCCGAGCAACACCTGTTTCCATAGCTGCTTTCGCTACTGCAGCTGCTACATTAGGGGCAACCCTTGGATCAAATGGTGCTGGAATAACATAATCTGGACTTAATTCATCTTCACTAATTAAAGCAGCAATCGCTTCGACTGCCGCAATTTTCATTTTTTCATTGATATGGGTTGCGCGAACATCAAGCGCTCCGCGGAATATCCCAGGAAATGCAAGAACGTTATTTACCTGGTTTGGAAAATCAGAACGGCCTGTACCAACTACTTTAGCTCCGGCCTCTTTTGCCTCTTCCGGCATTATCTCTGGAACAGGATTTGCCATCGCAAAGATAATTGGATTGGGGTTCATTGACTTTATCATTTCTTTCGTGAGAGCACCGGCGACAGAAACACCGATGAAAACATCCGCACCTTTGATGACATCTGCAAGGCTTCCAGAAAGACATTCTCTATTTGTATATTTTGCTACCTCTGCCTTTACATCATTCATTCCAACAGGGCGACCTTCATAAATAGCCCCCTTTGTATCGCACATAATGATGTCGCGAACGCCATAGCTATATAAAAGCTTAATAATAGCAATCCCAGCAGCTCCTGCTCCATTAGCTACAACTTTTATTTCCGTCATTTTTCTGCCAGTCAGCTTTAATGCATTAACTAAACCGGCTACCGTTACAATGGCTGTTCCATGCTGGTCATCATGAAAAATAGGTATATTCGTTTCTTTTTTCAATCTTTCTTCAATAACAAAACAATTTGGAGCGGCAATATCTTCAAGATTTACCCCACCAAATGTCGGTTCAAGTAACTTAACCGTTTCAATGATTTTATCTACATCCGTTGTATTTAGACAAATAGGAAATGCATCGACACCTGCAAAGCTTTTAAATAATACGGCTTTTCCTTCCATTACAGGTAGAGCTGCTTCCGGTCCAATATTTCCCAGACCGAGAACTGCGGTTCCATCAGAGACAACCGCAACCATATTTCCTTTCATGGTGTAATCATACACGGTTTCCGGCTTTTCATAAATTTCTTTACAAGGCTCTGCCACACCCGGTGAATAAGCTAAGCTTAAATCATGCGCGTTTCTTACTGCTACCTTTGATTTCGACTCTAACTTCCCTTTATAAACTCGATGCATATGTAATGCTTCTTCACGTAAAGTCAAGGAATCTCACCTCTCAAATGAATAAAAAACACTTATTTTTCAACATCTAATTACTGGTGGTCAGACCACAAGTTGTCTATTTATCACTATAACATAACTTTGAAAGTTGTAAAGAATTAATCTTTCAGAACGACATTGGCAGGCCCTAATAATCTTCTTAAAGAATCAAGCAACATTATTGTCGGATTGACATTATGTTCTTGTCCCAATCTGACCGTTTTCTTCGTGGATTCATAATGAATAACAACCGCTGCACTACCTTTATTTTCCTTAAGCAATTGGTAAATTTGAACGAGTGATTTTTCATCCTGTTTTTCTTTTATAATCTTTAAATATAACACTTGTTGCTGAACTGGCGTAGACTTGATCCATTCTTCTAAATTTGAAGCACGCTGAATAATGAATTGTTTCTTTCCCTCACGTTCTTCCACCTTTCCCTCAAGCAGGGCAAACTTTCCTTGACCAATTAATTGAGAAGACCGTTTATATACATCAGGGAACGCTACGGCTTCCATTTCTCCGCTGGAATCAGAGATTGTTAAAAAGGCCATTGCCTCCCCTTTCTTAGTTCTAATTGTTTTCAATGTAGAAATATAAACTCCAACCGTAGTCCGAATTCCGCCTTTATTTAGATGAAATAAAGATTGAATACCTCTTTTCTTAAGATCCTTTTCAAAAATGGATATAGGATGGTTGGACAGATAAATACCAAGCGCTTCCTTTTCAAAAGAGAGCTTCATATCCATACTAATAGGATCTACCTGAACATATTTCGGTTTTGGAATTAGTTCTTCCTCAAATAAATCAATTTGATCTGATTCTTCTGTTTTAAATATTTGCGCATGTTCTATAGCCACATCTAAACTTGCTAATAGCACGGCTCGATCTTTGCCAAACTCATCAAAGCTTCCGGAATGAATCAAATATTCCAATGTTTTTCGATTAACAGCTTTTGATGAAACTCTTATACAGAAATCAAACAAATCTGTAAATCTTTTCTTTTTTCTTGCTTGAAAAATTTCTTTTAACGCAGCAGCCCCAACACCTCTGATTGCCGCTAGGCTGTAGCGTATGCCCCCCTTCTCCACTTGAAAGAAAAACTGGCTGTTGTTAATAGACGGAGGTAAAATAGTGATTTCCTTTTGCCTCGCTTCCATAATATATTGAGCGATTTTCGTTTCATTTCCTATCACTGAAGTAAGTAAGCCTGCCATAAAATGTTCAGGATAATTAGCTTTCAAATAGGCGAGTTGATACGATATCATACTGTAGGCAACCGCGTGGCTTCGGTTAAAACCATAATTGGCAAAGCGGACAATTAAGTCATAGATTTCATTGGCAAGTGTCTGACTATAGCCTTGTTTTAATGCCCCTTGTACAAAATGATTCCGTTCTTTATCAAGAATCTCTTTTTGTTTTTTTCCTACTGCCCGTCTTAATAAATCCGCTTCACCTAGTGAGAAGCCTGCCATGACAGAAGCAATTTGCATAATCTGCTCTTGATAGACGATGACCCCGTATGTATTATCTAGGATTGGTTTTAAGTCAGGATGAGGGTATTCCACCCTTTGACGGCCGTGTTTTCTATCAATAAAAAGCGGGATATTCTCCATCGGACCTGGCCGATATAATGCATTAACAGCAACGATATCTTCAAATCTTGATGGTTTTAAACGGGTTAATACTTTTCTCATACCTTCTGATTCCAATTGAAAAACACCCGTTGTCTCCCCCCTAGCTAATAGAGCATAGGTATTCGCATCATCTAATGGAATCGAACGAATGTCCAGCTTCTTACCCGTATTTCGATAAATAGAAGCTAATATGTTTTCAATCAATGATAAATTTCTAAGACCAAGAAAATCCATTTTTAGTAGTCCAATTTCTTCTAAATGCTCCATGGAGTATTGCGTTAAATAAATTCCGGCTGAGCCTTTCTGAATCGGAACTAATTCCACTAGTGGCATTTCGCTAAGTACAACGCCCGCTGCATGTGTGGAAGTGTGTCGTGGAAGCCCTTCTAGCTTTAGGGCCGTTTCAAATAGCCGGCGATTTAACGAAGACTCATGAACAAATTTGCGCAGATTTTCTGATTCCTTATACGCTTCTTGCAAATTAATTCCAGTACGGGATGGTATCATTCTTGATAAATAGTCCAATTCCTTCGTGTTGAGTCCGAAAACCCTGCCGACATCCCTTAGCGCTGCTTTTGCCGCGAGTGTCCCGAAAGTTGCTATCTGTGCCACATGAAGTTGTCCATACTTTTGGGCGACATAAGCAATAACTTCATCACGTCGATGATCAGGAAAATCGATATCAATATCAGGCATCGAGATTCGCTCAGGGTTTAAAAACCGTTCAAAGAGAAGGTTATGTTTGATAGGATCAACATCCGTAATATACAGGACATATGAAACTAGGGAGCCTGCAGCAGATCCTCTTCCGGGACCTGTCAAAATTCCATTATCACGAGCATATCTCATAAAATCCCAAACAATTAAAAAATAATCACTAAACTTCATCCTTTTGATGATGTCCAGTTCATAGAGCAAACGATCTACATATTCCTTGCTAGGACTCCCCAAACGCTCTTTTAACCCTTTTTTGCATAGCTCTTGGAGATAATCATCGGCCGATATATTATTTTCCGTTGGAAAAGAAGGTAAGAAAGTCTTATTTAATTCAATTGTTAAATTACAGCGATTTGCAATAAAAAGGGTATTTTCTAGTGCTTCAGGAACATCTGAAAGGCTTTCGACCATTTCTGCCGCAGTCTTCAGATAAAATTGATCACTACCTAATTTTTCTCGATGATCATCCTGCAGTTTATCACCATTTTTAATTGCGAGTAGACATTCATGGACAAAGGTATCTTCTCTTTCTAAATAATGGACAGTATTCGTCGCTACCAAAGGAATACCCATTTCTTTTGAGAGCATGATGAATTCATCTCTAATTTGTTTTTCTTGTTGGAGGTGATGGTTTTGAATAGCTAAATAAAAATTTCCTTTTCCGAAAATCTGAAGGAATTTCAGAATTAACTCTTTGGCAGAATCCCTCTGGCCGTTTAAAAGGAACTGTTCAATTTCTCCCTCAATCCCCGGTGTCAAGGCAATCAGTCCTTCTGAATAATGTTTTAGCCATTTCATAGGAATTCCGTTTTCCGCCTTTGTTTGGACAGAACTGGATATTTTTAACAGATTTTTAAATCCCTTATTATTTTCAGCCAATAAGACAAGTGGATGCGAATTCTTTTCCGATTTCTCGCTTGCCACATCCACAGTCAGCCCAATGATCGGTTTAATATTTTGCTTTTTGCATAACTTATAGAACTCGATTGTACCGTACATAACGTTACGATCCGTTAAAGCTAAAGTGTTAAAACCTTTTGAACGGGCGGTTTCAATTAATTCAGGGATAGAGACGGTACTCGTCAACAAGCTATAAGCACTATATACATGAAGGTGAATAAAAGACATATCGTCACACCCTTAATTTACATTTCTCAATTTCTATTATAGAACCTGTAGGAAAAAAAGGAAAATATGTTCTCATATTCATTGAACATATTTAGATTAGGTTGTCTATATAAATAGTAGAAAGGATTTCAGTTTGTAAAGGCGGTTATTGGAAATGAAAGAACTCGGCTTTTTTCCGACGTTTATAGAAAGCTATTTCATTGCTTTGGGTGTGGTACTTGGTGGGTCACTCATCGGGGGAATTTCCTCCTTCTTAACCGGACAGCCTCCGCTAACTTCTGTATACCGCCTGTCTTCGGCATTAAGAATTTGGGCCATCGTCGCAGCCATTGGCGGTACCTTTGATACGGTATATACGTTTGAACGCGGCTTCCTAAATGCAGATACAAAAGATCTGTTTAAACAATTTTTATTAATTCTTGCAGCTCTTGGCGGGGCCCAGACCGGTGCACTCATTATTAACTGGCTGACCCAGGAGCATATTGCCTCATGAGACTTCCACCATATTACCGAAACCCCGCCTGGCAGCGTTTTATTGCAGGGTTGGCAGTTGGAGGTGCAATCAGCTGGTGCATTTTTTTATATATTTTTGGAGTTTGGCAGGAAGATTACTCAAAATTAATTCTGAAACAACAAAAAGATATTGAAGAGTATAAGGAAGAAATTAAAATTTGGCAGAAAGATTATGAAGAATTAAATAATAAAAACCAGGAAAAGATGACCGTGCAAAAAATTAACATTCGAATAACGAATTGGGAAAAATATAAACTGGATCAATTTAGTGTTTTTCAAACAGAGGAATCAGTTAAAGATGACATAAAAATGGTGCTTGCTAAAGATTTAGAAACTGTTTCGAAAACAAAAGATCTAATAACTAAAATAATTGAAAACAAACCGATAAAAATAAATAATAAGCGATATAAATTAGAGGTTAAAGAATTAGTGATTTATACTACACTCACAATAAACTTAGAAATCCATTTTGATGAGTAAAAGACGGCCGTGATTAGGCCGTCTCTTTTTACTTACACACAGCATGTAGCTCTCTTAAAACATCATTCACTTCGTCCCATGAATAAATAGACGCACCTGATGCCAGCGGATGGCCTCCGCCATTAAACTTCCTTGCAACCGTATTAATCACAGGCCCCTTTGAACGCAGTCGAACCCTAATTTGATCGTCTTCCTCTATGAAAAAGACCCAAGCTTTGATTCCCTTGACATCGCTCAAAATTCCGACCAAAAGTGAAGCCTCTGCTGGTCTTGCGTTATATTCCTCCAGCAGTTCTTTCGTTAACGTAACACATCCGACTCCATTCTCCTGGAGTTCAAAGTTCTGAAGAATATACCCTTTTAACTTTATAATATTCGGTGGTAGCTCATACATTTTGTTAAATAGTTCAGGGCGAGAGAAATTATAATGAATTAATTCACCCGCATAAGAAAATGTTTTTTCGGTCGTACTAGGGAAAAGAAATCTCCCCGTATCCCCAACAATACCAGCAAATAGCAGTCTTGCTGCTTCATCATTCATTTTCAAACCATGTTCTTTTCCATATAAATAGAATTCATAAATCATCTCACTACAGGAACTAGCATCGGTATCAACCCACAATAAATCCCCATAGGGATCCTCATTTGGATGATGGTCAATTTTAATTAGCATATCTCCCAAAGAATAGCGCTTATCACAAATTCTTTCAGCGTTTGCGGTATCACATACGATTACTAAAGCCCCTTTATATACTTCATCTTCAATAGTATCAAGCCGACGCATGTAATGTAAGGTAGGTTCCTCTTGCCCCACTGCATAGATATTTTTTTCCGGAAATGATTCCTTTAAGATAGCAGCTAATCCTCCTTGTGAGCCATAGGCATCTGGATCCGGCCGAACATGACGATGAATGATAATGGTTTCATATTGTTTTATTTTTTCTAGTATTTTCTCTTTCATAGGCTCTCCTTTTTCAGACTTAATAAAATTACCGAGTGGCTTTTTCCCTCAAATACAGGTAAAATATTAATGGATTTTTTACATTGGAGGAACAATACATGTTAGTGTTTGTCTTTATAATCGTGATCTTATTTGCTTTCTATTTATTTTATAAAACAAAATACTTTAGAAGCAACCGTCCTGTAGAAAAGAAATGGCTTTCTGCTAAATCAAATATTGTTCTCGGCCTCTTCGTTCTATTCTTTGGCATTAATTCATTATTCATTTCTCAATCCATTGGTGTTTATATCATAGCTGCCATTTTCATCATCTATGGAGGCTTTTTCAGTTTGATCGGCTATAGAAAATATAAACATTACCTACCATTTGCAATTGAGGAAGCAGAAATGTTAAAAAATAATAATTAAAAAAAGCAAGCGATGGGTACTGAAGCTATGTAATAAAACGGAGCCGCTTCATAATGGAAGCGGCTTTTTTATGTTCGATCAATTAACTGACACATCATCAATGCTTTACCAACTAATATACCTTCATTGAAAACTTCTACATCTACTTTTCCAAACTTCCGTCCAACCTCTAATATTTTTGGATAGATTTCAAGCGTCGTTTCCATCTGAACTGGTTTTAGAAAGTAGATCGACATATTTTCAACGACAAGATCCCCTTTTTTATAGCTACGTAATACCCGATTGGCAGCCTCAGACACAATAGTGGTAAATACTCCATATGAAATGGTTCCCAAATAATTGGTCATTTGCGGAGTAACCTCACAGGTAAACGCTTCTTCTCCTTTTCCTGCTTGTATGAATTTCATTTGATTAGTTACGATATCATCAAGCGTCTCACCAACTTGTGGCTGTCTTTGATTCATTTGCAGCGCCTTCAGTACATCCTGCCTACTAACTAGCCCTTCTAAACGGTTCGAGTCGTCTGCTACAGGCAGAACCTCAATTCCTTCCCACACCATTGTATGGGCTGTAGATGCCACACTTGTTTTCCCTGTCACCGTCATTGGTTGCTTAGTCATAATTTTTTCAATAGGAGTGTCTTCATTCTGCCCCAAAACATCCTTGCTGGTGACCATCCCTTGAATTTTCATGTTATAGTCGACAACCGGATAACGGCTATGAGTGGTTTGCTTGTTTAATTCGTGCCACCTTGAAACTTTATCGGTCGTAAATAAATAATAAGTTTTCGATAAAGGGGTCAAAATATCTTCAACTAATATTATTTCCTTTTTAATTAATTGATCGTATATCGCCCGGTTAATCATGGTGGCCACTGTAAACGTATCATAACTAGTAGAGATAATCGGTAGTTCCAGTTGATCAGCAAGACGTTTTACATGCTCTTCCGTATCAAAGCCCCCAGTAATAAGGACAGCAGCACCTGCTTTAAGCGCCAGTTCATGTGCCTGTGTCCGGTTACCGACAATTAATAGATTGCCAGCTTCGGTATATCGCATCATCGCCTCGAGCTTCATCGCCCCGATAACAAATTTATTTAAGGTTTTATGCAAGCCGGTTTTTCCGCCCAAAACCTGTCCATCAACTATATTAACGACTTCTGCATACGTTAGTTTTTCAATGTTTTCTTTTTTCTTCCGTTCAATTCGAATCGTTCCAACTCGTTCTATTGTACTGACAAAGCCTTTATTTTCCGCTTCTTTTATGGCACGATAAGCTGTACCTTCACTTACATTCATCGCTTTAGCAATTTGTCTAACAGAGATTTTTTCCCCAATCGGAAGTTCGTCAATGTATTTTAATATTTTTTCATGTTTTGTCTTAGCAGCCAAGAGCTTCACCCTTTAACAATCGAATTCGAATCTATCCGTTCAACAGATGTCTCTAAATTCCATTATAAGGTGAATCTAATATTGATTCAATGCAATACCATATTGGTTTTTAATGAAAAGAACGTTTTTTCACCCTTCTTGGCTGAGGCTTTTGATATTGTTTTTTCGGAGAATAAAGGATCCCTGTTAGATTACCGGCAATTACCATCAGCGCCAACGCAAGCCAAGAGATAGCAAAAATTCCCTGTTCTCCTTCGATAGCTACATGAAGTCTCGGCACAGCATAATATAGCATTAAACCACTGAGCAAAAGGCACACCAAATATCGATTTTTCTTCATTTATTTTTCCTCCTCCATAAAAATAACTGCTTGTTTCATCTTTATGCACTTTGGAGGAAAAAAAGTAGTTATAGTTCGATCGCTTCCCCTGGCTCTAATACTTTCCCATTTTTATCTTCTAACATTTCAATAAATTTATATGGATCTTGTTGAATAGGTGGAAACGTATTGTAATGAATTGGAACCACTGTTTTTGCCTTCAAAAGTTTAGCTGCGTATGCTGCATCCTCTGGCCCCATTGTAAAATTGTCGCCAATTGGTAAAAATGCTACATCAATTGGATGACGTTCCCCAATCAACTTCATATCCGAAAACAGTCCAGTATCTCCTGCATGATATATGGTCTTTCCTTCACTCATAAACAGAATACCAGCAGGCATGCCACAGTATATTAGTTCATTATTTTCTGTTGTATAGCTGGAACCATGGAACGCTTGTGTCAGCTTTACTTTACCAAATTCAAATTGGCAGGCGCCGCCAATGTGCATCCCATGTGTATTCACTCCCTGCCAACTTAAATAGGTTGCTAATTCGTGGTTTGCCACCACCAATGCATTGTTCCTTTTTGCCAGTGCAACTGTATCCCCGACATGGTCATTATGGCCATGAGTTAAGAGAATCACATCTACTTTTATTTCATCTGGCTTTAAATCCGTTAAACCATTTCCAGTAATAAATGGATCAATTAAAATGTTTTTTCCTTTCGTATGAATTTGTACAACTGAATGTCCGTGATAAGAAATTTTCATATTGATGTCCCCTTTTTATAAAAATAACTATTATGTACTTCCATAAAAAATTTAGAATTCCTTCCTAATTATACCTAGATCAAGTTTGTTTTCACACCTGCTGACCCCAGATAGTTTACATTTCAATCATCTATTGATACTCTCAAAATGGATGTATTTTTTTATAGGGGGCAGAAATATGAATCAACGGTTAGAAAAGTTTCAATCATGGATGAAAGAAAATGAAATTGAAGTTAGCTTTGTTACCTCTTCTGAAAATGTCTTTTATATGAGCGGTTTTTATACAAACCCACATGAACGGCTACTTGCTCTTGTTGTATTTCAGGAAGCAGAGCCATTTCTTGTTTGTCCGGCCATGGAAATTCATGATGCTAAGAATGCTGGATGGGAGCATGAAATTATTGGCTTTAGTGACATTGATAATCCTTGGGAATTGATTCATCGATCTATTCAATCAAGAATGGATAACATTGCAAAAGTTGCTATTGAAAAAGAACATATGAATGTAGAACGCTATGAAAATCTTATGAAACTATTCCCTAATGCGAAGTTTGTTTCGGCAGAAGAAAAACTAAGACTCCTTCGGATGATTAAGGATGAAAAGGAATTAAAAATCCTAGAGGAAGCCTGTTCTCTAGCTGATTATGCAATCGAATTTGGAGTCAGTGAAATCAAAGAAGGAAAAAGCGAACTTGATGTATTAAATGCCATTGAATACGCCTTAAAACAAAAAGGAGTAACGGAAATGTCTTTTTCCACAATGGTATTAACCGGAGCTAATGCGGCTTCTCCTCACGGAAATCCAGGAAATAATAAAATTCAAAAAGGAGATCTTGTTTTATTTGACTTGGGCGTTGTTGTAGATCGTTACTGCTCAGACATAACAAGAACAGTGGCTTATGGAGATATTAATGACAAACAAAAGGAAATTTACGATACAGTATTAAAAGCACAATTAGCTGCGCTTGAAGTTAGTAAGCCAGGAGTAACTGCGCAAGAGGTAGATTTAACTGCTCGTCGAATCATTGCTGATGCTGGATATGGAGAGTATTTTCCACACCGTCTCGGCCATGGCCTTGGAATTAGCGTACATGAATACCCATCTTTGACCGAAACTAATCCATTGGTTATTCAAGAAGGAATGGTTTATACAATTGAACCTGGTATCTATGTCCCAG
This sequence comes from Neobacillus sedimentimangrovi, assembly GCF_010614825.1. Lineage (NCBI taxonomy): Bacteria > Bacillati > Bacillota > Bacilli > Caryophanales > Bacillaceae > Neobacillus > Neobacillus sedimentimangrovi. The sequence goes on along the minus strand of NZ_JAAFZF010000029.1, from coordinate 14,574 downwards.
GAATCGCGGGTGTTCGGATTGAAGATGATGTGTACATCACATCCAATGGTGCTCGTACACTTACTAAATACCCGAAAGAATTACAAATCATCCAATAATCTTTTTGGATTTTTTTTACATTGAACTATTATCCTTTTTAATGTAATATACAAATACAAGCTGCATTGTACGTAATGATAATAAAGTTTTAACCTTTAAGCTGTAATAGGGAGTTTAACCATTGAAGCCGAAATGACAGGCCTCCGTCTATATGACATGGAGGACACGCAGGAAACGCTTCTGAGAACACCCACTTTGAGGAGTGGTGGTTTAAAACTTTCTTATTCGAAGTACGGCAATAGCGGCTCTAACAAATTGGGTCTTTCTAGCCAGCTTCCTTTTTGAGAGGCTGGCTTTTTTATTTAATAAAGAGGGTATCCCAAAAGTATACTTTATTGGGACACCCTCTTTTGTTTACTCTGAATCCTTTCTTTTGCTTTCGATTAGGTTTGCTTTTCCTCGGGCGTGGAGGAGTCTCGTTGTGTGCCTTCTACTTCAATCACAGACTGGATAAATAAATATTGAAACGTTTTACATAAGAAGGGGCTGTCTAAAAAGTCCATTTAAGAGAAAAATGAACCCAAATTAAAAACCCAAGAATGTTGATTTAACAGCATTCTTGGGTTTTGCTTTTATAAAGATTTCGGCTGAAATACCACTTTCCGGAGAGCCCCTTCTTTTTGTACAAGAATAGTACCACAGAAAGACCATTCTAACTCTGGATAACATCCAAACATCATACTCTTTACATTTAGGTAGCGCCATTCACCATACACTAATACAACTAATAATAAAAACAAACAAAGATGAACACTATAAAGTCGTATTAAAGTCCTTCTGGCACAGCCTCTGCTTTTTATCCTAATAATTCTCTCGCATCTCGATATTCTAGTCCATGGGCATCAGCAACAGCTTTATAGGTGACATAGCCATTTAGTGTATTAATCCCCTTTAATAAGGCTTCATTTTCTAAGCAGGCTTGGCGGTATCCTTTATTGGCAATCTGGAGTGCATAAGGAACCGTTACATTTGTTAAGGCAAAAGTAGATGTTCTCGGCACGGCTCCCGGCATATTTGCCACCGCATAATGAACAACCCCATGCTTGACATATGTCGGATCACTATGTGTGGTAATTCGATCTGTTGTTTCAAAAATACCCCCTTGATCGATTGCGATATCGACCACCACACTGCCCTTTTTCATCGATTTAACCATCTCTTCTGTTACCAGCTTTGGCGCCTTCGCTCCTGGTATAAGAACAGCCCCGATAACCAAATCTGAATCCTTTACTGCTTCGGCAATGTTATAAGGGTTGGACATAAGCGTCGTAACTTCTGATCCAAAAATATCGTCTAACTGACGCAGACGATCAGGGTTTAAATCAATGATCGTTACCTTTGCACCTAAACCAATCGCCATTTTAGCAGCATTCGTGCCAGCTACACCACCTCCGATAATGGTGACTTTTCCTCTTTGAACCCCCGGTACACCAGAAAGGAGAATTCCCATACCGCCATTGATCTTTTCCAAAAATTGCGCACCGACCTGAGTTGCCATTCTGCCAGCAACCTCACTCATTGGCGTCAATAACGGCAAAGTCGCATTTGGAAGTTGAACGGTTTCATAGGCAATCCCCACTACTTTTTTCTCAATTAGCGCCTTAGTCAATTCCGGTTCAGGTGCTAAGTGTAAATATGTAAATAATATTAATCCCTCACGGAAATACTTATACTCCTCTGGAAGTGGCTCCTTTACCTTCATCACCATTTCCATTGACCATGCCTCTTCCGCTGAGTTAACCAATTTCGCTCCCGCAGCTTGATAATCTTCATCTGTAAAGCCAGAGCCCAATCCTGCACCTTTTTCCACAAACACTTCATGCCCAAATTGAACCAGATTGACTACTCCTGCAGGTGTCATTGCCACACGATTTTCATTATTTTTAATTTCTTTAGGTACTCCAATGCGCATGATGGTTCCCTCCACAACAAATTGTAAACACTTTCATTTTATCAAAAAACATGCTTTTTCCAAAATATAGCCTCACCAAAAAATGGTAAGGCCTTTTCCCTTTTGTTTAGATAAAGAACGGATAAAAGAATGGGAAGCCAAAGCCAAATCCGAAAGGCGGGAAATATGGGAAAAATGGACGGTAGTAATAAGGTCTCCATCCCCACGGTCTGCCCCATCCCCAAACACGGTAATCAGTGTTTCCATAATTTAGTGTAGGATCATTGGGCATTTGTTCAGGGACCATATACATATTCTCATTCATGGTGGTTTTACCTCCTCAATGTGATGAATAATGTCACTAAAGAATATGCATATGTGGAGGTATATTCTTGGGTATACGCCCTTAATTTTCATTTTTATAAAGATGAAGCTTTAATGTTTAATAGCTGTCCAATTAGATGGACAGCTAACCTTTTACCTATTTCCCTTACTCCTCTTCCTCTGAAAAATCATCCTTTGTCGCAATATAGGTACCTTGATCAATAAATCCGCTGTTATATGCGTTCATAATTTGCTCGCTGATCTCACTTTCCCATTGCTCATCGAACTCAAAAGAATACCTCTGGTTAGGGTCAAACTTGCCCATCTAAAAAACCTCCTATTAATGTAAGTTCTTCATTATTGTTCGAAAAATTGCAACAGGTATACATTGTTAAATATTGTATAATCCGAAGTAGGGAGATGATAATCATGGGAATGAAATACCAAAAAATCATGGTAGCTGTTGATGGTTCAAAGGAAGCGGATTGGGCATTTAAAAAGGGGATTGAAATCGCGAAACGAAACCACGCTTCCTTGATTCTAGTCCATGTAATTGATACAAGATCATTTGCAATGATTGAAGCGTATGATACAGTCATTGGGGAAAGAGCAGAAAAACTGGCAAAAGATATGCTCGAAAATTATAAAAAACAAGCGGAAATGGCCGGTATGTCAGATGTAGAATATGTCATTGATTTCGGTTCCCCTAAGATTAAAATTCCTAGAGATTTAGCTAAAAAACATCATATCGACTTAATTATTTGCGGGGCTACTGGAATGAATGTTATGGAAAGACTTTTTATCGGCAGTGTTTCAGAACACATCACCCGCTATGCTCCATGCGATGTTCTTGTCGTACGAACAAAAAAGCTATAGAATAATTTATCAACTGGCATCGAACAAATTCATGGCACTCGTGCTTTTCAAACGAACTCGAAAGTTTTTTAATGAACGCCTCTTAGATCTGTAGTACAATGAAAGCAACTTACTCTTACATATCTTGGAGGCTATTAATGAAAGAACATTTTTCCTTCGATCAAAGACTCGGTATTGATATTCCTAATTTAGCTGCTGAATGGGAAGAATATAGCAAAAAGACACAAGAAGAGATCCTGCTTCATTGGGAGCGAATTAGGGGTTCTATCCCAGACAGGATTGCGGAACTTGAAAAGGAAATTAATCAAAAGCAGGCTCAGCTTTCGAATGAAAATGATTTCCTTCGATCCTGTCAGCTTAATACGGAAATAGCGGAACTAGCATCCATCATCAATGACTTGTGGATTTGGTACCGCGCTAACCAAACGATATCCGGAAAAGTCCACCATTAATAATTGAAGCTGGCACCTAAATACAGTGCCAGCCCTTTCTGCTTGTTATAAATCTTTTTGGATTTCCTTCACAATATGGCCAATTTCAGGAAGAATGAGCTTATTCATTGCAAGCTTTACAGCACCAGATGACCCCGGAGTAGAGAAAATGGCTTTATTTTTCACCACCCCAGCTATTGCCCTGGAAAGAATTGCGGCTGAACCAATATCCTCTTGATAACTCAAAAATCGAAACAACTCTCCAAACCCAACAATTTCTTTATCAAGTAAGCTTTGAACTGTTTCGATCGTGACATCCCGTTTGGCAATACCTGTACCACCATTGGTTAATATCACATCAATATCCTCACGTTCGCATCCTTTCAAAATTTCCGACTTGATTGCAGATACATCATCCTTTACTATGACATAATCCACAATAGAGTGTCCCTCTTGTTCAAGCAGGTCCATCATCAACCTGCCACTCCTGTCAGATTCCTTATCTCTTGTATCACTAACTGTTATTACTTTGCAATTTAACATTTTTTGAGCTGTCCTTTTATGTTCTTGAAAACTCATTTTGAAAACTCCTCTTTCTCATACAAATAGCGCAATTGATAATATTTTTCCGCAAATGATGTTACTTTTCTTGTTAACTGATAATTTACCCCTGCTCCTATGGCAATTCCCAAAAGTGGTACACCTTGTATTAGCTTATGACGGAATTGTGTTATAACCATAGCCTTTAATAGCTGTTGTAGTGGTTGTTCAATCCAGGTGATATCTGTTATTTCTTCCTTTCCTTCATAGAAATAAGGATTTTCCATTAATTCTAATTCCTGTTTTAATTCTAACCATCCCTGCTTTTGTAATCTTTGAGGAAGGCAAGCCGTATGAAATACCTTTAAAGAGGTCATCATTTCAAAAGGAGTATTCACTTCAAAGCCGTACGTCATCGCAATTAATTGTACAACCCTTAAATTGATGATTGTCAATGTTGGAATATCCATCCCTAAAAGCATCTTGCCACCTGTACCTGCCAATCCCCCTTGTACAAGGGAATAAAGCCGATGTCTTGCAATAAGCTGCCCTGCTATGTAATGTAATTGGTCAATTTCCAATTGCCTCATATCTTCAATTTTTTCAACTTCTTTAAGGAAAACCCTTCCAGAATCTAGAATTCTTTCCTTTGCATCCTGTTGCATCTGAGAAGATTGAATCATCCCGTGCAAATGAAACAACCAACTATCTATCACAGTGAAAAATTGCTTTTGAATCTTTTCAGGTAACAAAGAAAAGGTTCGATGTAAATATTTTTCATAGGCAAGTTGCAGGTCATTAGCCTCATAGTTCAGCAACTGATTTTCCCATTCTTGTATTTCTTTAAAGACGCTTCTATCCCGCTCAGTAAGTGGCATGTCAAGAGCCTCCTTTAGAAATCTTTTCATAAGTATATCATAAAAAAAGCAAAAGCCCTCATTGGGCTTTTGCTTATGAAAGAACTTATTTGATTTCTGCTAATCGCACGACATCGCGGGCAATCATAACTTCTTCATTTGTTGGTATTACAAGCACTTTAACAGGTGAATGTGGATAGTTAATAAACGCTTCTTTGCCTCTAACTTTATTTAATGTTGGATCCCAATATACACCCATAAACTCTAAACCTTTTAACACATTTTCACGAATGACATCACTATTTTCTCCAATACCAGCGGTGAAAATAATCGCATCTACCCCGTACATACGGGCAGCATAAGAACCAATATATTTATGGATTCGGTTAGAGAATACTTCTAGTGCAAGCTTTGCTCTTTCATTTCCTTGCTGTGCCTGTAATTCTATATCCCTTAAATCACTTGAAAAACCAGAAACTGCTAGCATTCCGCTTTTCTTATTTAAAACTTCTAAAACCTCATCTGCCGTTTTGCCTGTTTTCTCCATAATGAAAGGAATTAATGCAGGGTCAATGTTTCCAGAACGAGTACCCATAGTTACACCAGCAAGAGGAGTAAAGCCCATGGAAGTATCGATTGATTTACCACCCTGAATAGCCGCAATACTTGCACCATTACCCAAATGACAGGAAATTAACCGTAGTTGTTCGATTGGACGCCCTAAAAGTTCAGCAGCTCTTTGTGATACATATTTATGGCTTGTTCCATGGAAACCATATTTGCGGATTCCATATTTTTCATAATACTCATAAGGAAGACTGTATAGATAAGAGCTCGCCGGCATTGTTTGGTGGAATGCCGTATCAAACACAGCAACTGCCGGAACATTTGGAAGAACTTGTTTAAATGCTCGAATCCCTGTTACGTTTGCTGGATTATGTAATGGAGCCAGCTCTGATAATTCATCAATCTTTGTTAATACTTCGTCTGTAATTAGAACTGAGTCACTAAACTCTTCACCTCCGTGAACAACACGGTGGCCAATCCCTTCAATTTCAGACAGAGATTTAATAATTCCCAAAGTGGTCAATTTATCTAGTAAAAGTTTTACTGCTACTTCATGATTAGGAATATCTAATGTTTCCTGTAACTTTTCACCATTGACTGTTATATTAAAAATGGAATCATTGAGTCCAATTCTCTCAATCAACCCTTTTGTAATAACTTCCTCAGAAGGCATATCAAATAATTGAAATTTTAATGAAGAACTACCTGCATTTATCGCGATGATTTTTGCCATTTTGCTAAACGCTCCTTTATATCCATCATTTACATTTACTCTTTTATTATTTTGTACAAACCGTCCAGGTTTTCTCCCTCAATCATTTAATCATTGTAAAAAAAACATTTCAAGGCATTAACAAAATGGAAACGCTTACATTTAAAATATAAATGTATTCAAACTCTTTTTATTTTTGTAAAAAATACGAAAAGCGCAAGCACTCTGGGCTGCGGCGTAGGGCTTGGAGGTCTCCAACTAGATAAAGGAAACACGAGGAGCCCAAAGCGAATCGATGTTGACTTATCGTAGGGCGGAGACCGAAGGCGTCTCGCCGCTAGGGCGCTGGAGCTAGACAGTACTCAAAGTCAATAGATATTTTTTATCTTATTGGAAAAGCGATAGCCCTCTGTTTAGCGACGTATAGCCTCCTCCCAAAAGCTATCGCTTTCGGTCGTGCGATAATTATCGCTAACATAGCTTTCCCTTATGGTGCCCTTTAACTGAAAAAAAAGAAACAAAAAGAGAGGGAAGAGATTCGATAATGACTGATCGTAAGGCATAACACCACTATAGTGATTGCTCCAAAATATTCCTCAAAATAGAAAATTTACATTTTTACACAAAAAAATAACACCGAATGAATTCAGTGTTATCTTTTGTTCTCTGCAAACCATAGTTCCAATTTTTTTAAGATGTTGTCCATCTCGGCTTTTTTTGACAGAGTTGGGAGACTGGCGAGCAATACTTGCTTTGGTGGCTTTACTCCTTCACCTTTTTTCTGCACGATTAAAATGCTTTTCGCTGCATTTTTATTTTTGAACATACTAATTGGCAGTTGAAGTAACCCTTGAATAATTACATTTTCTTTGAAATAATCATGTAACTGTTTTGCCTGTTCACTTTCAAAGAGTCCATTAGGAATGATGAAAAATAAGTAACCGCCAGGCTTCGTATGCCGTATACTTTGTTCCATAAATAAATGATGAGCATAGGAATGTCCACTGCTCGCTTTTAGTTGATAAGCTGCTGCACGTAGATCATTTGGATAATAACCCACAGGCAAATCTGCAACAACCACATCTACAGGTTCAATAAATAGCGGCTCCAAACTGTCCTGATTAAAAAACTGAACCGGTTGCTCCTGTAAATTTGCATTGACATAAGCAAGTTTGATTAACAAATCATCAATCTCAACCCCAATTGCGGAAATATTTTTTTGCAAATGGTTGATTACTGTAAGCAATAGATTTCCTGTCCCAACAGCGGGGTCAAGTAGACGAAAAGATGTTTCTTTCATGAATCGGTCAACCAGGTAGGCCACTAGCAAGCCCACTGAATCTGGGGTCATTTGATGATTGGGCTGAACATTTTCCTTCATCCCTTTGAGGATAACAAGCTGATAAGCTTTGCGGATTTCTTCGTTTGAAAATTTTTCAATTTGAATCTCATTGTACTGCTTTTGTAGTCTTTTTACAGTTAGTTCACTTAATTCTTCCTGAAGAATGGTTCCTTGAAACAAATTCTCACCTGTTTCGGCTAATGCTTCTAGAAACGAACAATCCAATTCTTCCTGAAGAATAAGAGCTGTTTCATTAAATAAAGCAAATAATTTTTCAATAGGAGTAATATTCATACGTCCCCTCCTTTTATGTCATTGAAAAAAGACCTCGCCATTGGAGAGGCCTTCTAATATCAATTATTACTTCGCGTTTTTGGCAGCTTCTAAAGCCGCTTCATAGTTAGGGTGTTCAGTTACTTCATTCACATACTCAACATAAGTAACTGTATCAGAAGAATCAACAACAAACACCGCACGAGCCAATAACCGTAATTCCTTCATCGCTACACCATAGGCTTCGCCAAATGATAAATCACGGTGATCGGATAATGTTTGAACATTTTCAATACCTGCTGCAGCGCACCAGCGTTTTTGAGCAAATGGAAGATCAACGCTAACTGTTAAAACCTTGACATTATCTAAACCACTTGCTTCTTCATTGAAACGGCGAATTTCAGCATCACAAACACCCGTATCAAGAGAAGGTACTGAAGTGATGATACGAACTTGCCCCTTTGTATTTTCTAAAGTGACCTCAGATAAATCATTTGCTAGAACAGTGAAGTTTGGAGCTTTATCGCCTACTTTTACTTCGTTTCCCAGTAAGGTAACTGGCTTTCCCTTAAACGTAACATTTGCCATTTTTCCATCCTCCTTAGTCGTATCAAGTATCACAAGTTTTTCAGGTAAATACCTACTCACTTGGATATGTACAGTGTAAATATATCCTGCCACGAATATTTTTGCAATGAATATGACTTTTGGGATAATCCTTCCTTTATCCACATCATGAAAAAAGTTAACCTTCATACCTTTTTAGAAGGTTAACTTTCTTTCCTATAAATCTAAATCAAGCTTCGGTTTTTCATGGGATTCAAACCTGTCCTTCTGTTGGGATTGGTCTTTTTTTGAGAACATTTGTTGAATCTTATCCACTGCTTGAGGAGCAAGCTCTAATATTTTCTCGTATAAATGAGTGCTTTCATCTAAATGAAGCATTTTAACCCCTTGACTATTTACAATTAAAAAGGCAATTGGAGTAATTGACACGCCAGCCCCGCTACCACCGCCAAATGGGTGCTTTGATTGCCCTTGGCTTTCTCCTTGGCCTTGTCCTTGGCTTTGCCCCTGATTTTTAGACCCGCTTATATTGAATTCGCTACCCCCAGCAGCAAATCCAAAACCAACCTTTGAAACTGTCAAAATAACACTACCATCAGGTGTTTCCACTGGATCTCCGATGATCGTATTGACATCAATCATTTCCTTAAGGCTTTCCATCGCAGTTGTCATTAAACCTTGTATTGGATGCTCTGACATTGCCGTATCCTCCTATTTCAATTAAGATTTTCTTTCTCAGCTAATCAAACCACTGACCCATTTTCCAATGAATTAGCCAGTGGATGAATTCGCTTTGGTAGAAAAATGGGTTTTATTATTGAAGGTCTTTATACTTCCCTTCCAAAATTTAATCATTTTTAATCCTGCTAAAATAGCATACCCGATTCGAAACTGAAAAATACATGACACCCTTGTCTGAATGACATTCGCTTGGAAATGAGGAGTAATAGAAATAACAGGCATCACCTTTAGTTTGAAATATTGGCTTAATAAACCAGTCATATTCCCTTTGATGGACCACAAAACACCCGTTACAATAGCCGTATGGGCTGCATCACCAACTCCAATCATGGTTTGCCACTCAAACTTATTAATACTGATTTTTTGAAGAAATTTTTTAATAATCGTATGTAAATGAACGACTTTTTTAAGCAAAAAGTTCATCCTTCGATAGTTTTCTAAAAAATCATTTTTGGTAAATTGTTTTACATCATATTCAGTATTTTCAACATTATCATCGTTTCCCATAGCCGACTTGCTTTTTATGATTATACTAGGTGAATTCTCATCTATTTTTACAAATGGGATTTTTTTCTTGTATCGAATTAATCCAAACCAGATACGAAATTCAATCTGTAAATCATCATTATCATTGTGGTGATAATAATTTATTGAAATGGTTAATTTTGTCGTCAATAAAAGAAGTAATATAAGTGCAATAACTAAAATAAAAACTAGCAACCAAACCAAATTGATTCACAACCTTTCAGCCTGCTAGTATGTCCTGTTCATCAAAAAAATAAACCTATCAACTTATCGTTGATAGGCTTTAATTCTTTATTCGACGTGAACGACGGTTGTGTCTGTGAAAAGATCATGTAATCCCTGTTTCTTAGGCATAAAAGCTGTAATGACATATCCTAAAACAACTGTGGCCGAAATAAACCTTCCAATCCATTCTCGAAACAAAACGGTCCCCCATGTTAATTCCTCAGAATGAAAGTTTACAACCCTTAGTCCAAATACCATTTTCCCTAATGTCTGTTGGAAATATTTAGTCATTAAAACAAAATACAAGTAAAAGATGAAGGCTGAAGTAATGGAAACAGGCGCAAACATATTATATTCGGTTAAGGAAATATCTAACCAACGAAAAACTGGATTAATCAACAGTCTTTCAATACTTCCAATTACTAACAAATCAAGTAAATAGGCCCAAAAACGCATCCAAAAGCCGGCGTAACGAAATGTCCTTTTGGATGAATTAGATGGATCATGTTCCTGGTCTTCATGACTATATGGTTGCTCAGCTATAGGTTCATGATTCACCTGTGGATCTTCCAAATGATCAAATTGTTCGTTCAATTGGTTATTATTATCCATTATTCACACCTCACTCCGCATAAAGATACATGAGACGTGGTGAATTTGGTTTAGAGAGAAGTTTCATTAAACCGGTCATTTCAATGTTGTTACCAATCAACTTTTTCGCTTGCAATTGGAACAAAGAAGCAAATCCTAGATCTTCAGTATAGCGGACAACTTGTGCACCATTGAGTTTTTCATTTTTCTTCATTTCATCAATGACATCATCCAAATATCCAAAACCATCAATAAGATTTAATTCCTTTGCCTGTCGGCCATCATATACACGTCCATCGGCAATCTCTCTCACTTTTTCCTCACTCATTCCGCGACCCTCGGCTATCACTTTTACAAAACCATTGTACGAATTGTCAATCATTTGTTGTAAAATCTGCCGTTCTTCCTCTGTCATTTCTCTTGTTGGGCTCATAATATCTTTGTATTCACCGCTTTTAATCGTAACAAATTCAACACCATACTTTTCTGCCAGTTTTTCGTAGTTAATGCCCTGCATAATCACTCCGAGGCTTCCGGTCATGGTTTCCGGACTAGCATAAATTTTCTTAGCCGCAGTTGAAATATAGTACCCTCCTGAAGCAGCCATGGACCCCATTGATATATAAATAGGTTTCTTCGTTTCCTTCTGAATTTCTTTTAGCTCCTTATGGATTTCAGCACTTTCAACTACTCCGCCTCCTGGTGAGTTTACCTGAATAATGACTCCTTTCACAGTATCATCTTCTTTAATTTGTTTCAGTTTTTTCATAAACGAGCGATGATTGTAACTGGAATCAGATAATAGCGCTTCTGTTCCCCCTGTATCTTGGATAACACCATTTATATCAAGGACTACAATTTTCTTTAATTCACTACCTTCTTCCACTACTTCCTCGGTAAATGGATCCTCTGCAGTAGCCAGAAACTCACTAAAGTCCGTCTCTATGCCTTTAAACGCAAAAGAGGATAAAAAATTGACCAATACAGATACAAAAAATAATGCCGCTGCAATGCCAAGCGCAGCCCAACGTTTTCCATTCATTTGTTTCCCCCATTTCTACTTTTAATAATCAAATATTTCAAATTGTTTCAAAAAAATGATAAACTAATTGAAGACTACTATCATTTTATCAAAAAATTATTTTCCAATGAGTAAAACAAAATAGTTTTTACATAAATATTACAGGAGGTACAATTTATGCCAGAAAGAAAGAATGTATTTTATTATTATAAACAGGAACCAGAGATTCTCGCAAAGGTAACGCCTCTTTTTGAAGCGACCAAACGTTATGGTTTTACGATTGTTAACGATTATAAACAGGCAAATATTATTGCAAGTATTGGGGATGACGGAACCTTTCTTCAAGCCGTTCGGAAGACTGGTTTTCGTGATGATTGTTTATATATGGGGATCTCCACAAATAACAGCTTGAACATGTATTGTGACTTCCGAATTGAGGAAACATCCAATATGATTAATGCAATGTTGAATGAACAACTGGAAGTTCGTCGTTATCCTCTTATCGAGGTTTATGTAGAAGGGCAAGGAACTTTTACTTGTTTAAATGAATTCAGTATTCGTTCTTCCATCATCAAGACTCTTGTGATTGATGTATTTGTTGACCAATTACATTTTGAAACCTTCCGCGGTGATGGATTAGTAGTAGCCACTCCGACAGGAAGCACGGCTTACAATAAGTCCGTCAATGGTGCAATTGTAGACCCTCTTCTTTCATGTATGCAGGTGAGTGAAGTAGCATCCCTTAATAATAACAACTATCGGACTCTCGGATCCTCATTTATTTTAGGTGCCGAGCGCAAACTGACACTTAAGGTCGTTTCGGAAGATAATGATTATCCGATCATGGGATTGGATAATGAAGCATTAAGTATTAAACATGCAAATAAAATTACCATTCAGTTAAGTAATAAAAAATTAAAAACATTAAAGTTAAAAAATAATTCGTTCTGGGAAAAAGTAAAACGAACTTTCCTATAAAGAAAAAAGGGACCATCCAGAAAGCCGAAATTTCGACATCTGGATGCCCCTTTTTATTTTTTTAATATTAATATATTCATTTTTTAGACCTTATTATGGTAATATTATTTTTTAAGTGCTTGCATTTCTTTTTGACGTAATTCAACGCGGCGGATTTTTCCTGAAGTCGTTTTCGGAAGCTCAGTGACATATTCAATCTTTCTTGGATATTTATAAGGTGCTGTTAAGGATTTGACATGATCCTGCAAGATTTTTGTTAGGTCTGTTTCTGATTCTGTAACCCCTTCACGCAAGACGACAAAAGCTTTAACAACAAAACCGCGAATCTCATCTGGACTGGCAACAACTGCACATTCCTTTACATATGGATGCTTAACTAAAGCATCTTCCACTTCGAAAGGACCGATTGTATACCCTGAACTGATGATAATGTCATCGCCCCTGCCCTCAAACCAGAAATAACCATCCTCGTCCATTTTTGCTTTATCGCCGGTTACATAATAATCTCCACGGAATTGCATTGCAGTTCTTTCTGGATCCTTATAATAATTTTTAAATAATGCTGGTGTTTCTACATGGACAGCAATATCTCCAACTACTCCAACCGGACAAGGTTTTCCGTTTTCATCAATAATTTCTACCCTATTTCCTGGTGTCGGCTTGCCCATTGAACCCGGTTTTAGTTCCATCCCTTTCGTTACGCCGACAAGGAGTGTATTTTCCGTTTGGCCATATCCATCCCGAACATCGATATTAAAATATTTTCTAAACGTGTCAATGACTTCCCGATTTAACGGCTCTCCAGCAGATACCGCACTATGAAGGTTTGGTAGCTTAAATTCAGCCAAATTATCAACTTTAGCCATTAAGCGATACTCGGTCGGGGTACAGCATAGTACATTCACATCATATTTTTGTAGAAGACTTAAGTATTTCTTTGGCTCAAATTTCCCATGATAAACTAATCCGGTGGCACCAGATCCTAAAACGGAAAGGAACGGGCTCCAAATCCACTTCTGCCAGCCTGGTCCAGCTGTTGCCCAAACCATATCACCCTCTTCAATACAGAGCCATTTAGCTGCTGCTGTTCGTAAATGTGCATATGCCCATCCATGAGTATGCACAACTCCTTTTGGGTTTCCGGTTGTCCCAGATGTATAGGATAAAAAGGCCATATCATCTCTTAAAGTATCAGCCATTGCAAATTCTTCTGAAGACGCTTTCATTTCTTCATCTAATTGAATCCAGCCGTCTTCCTTTCCGCCAATTGTAAACTTAACCAATTCTTGCTGAGAAGTAATATTTTTAAATTGCTCTACATAAGGATAATAGCTAATAACAGCCTTAACGTCCCCGTGGGTGATTCGGTATTGCAGATCTTTCTCCCTTAACATTTCCGAGCTTGGAATGACCACCAACCCTGCTTTTAGGGCAGCCAAATAAATGACATATGCCTCAATTAAGCGCGGTACCATTACTAAGACTATATCTCCCTTTGTTAAACCACTTTGAACAAACACATTTCCCGCTTGATTTACTTGTTTCATTAACTGTTCATATGTAATCTCTTTTTTTTCTCCAGCTTCATTTTCCCAAATTAAAGCCTTTTTGTTCGGGTTTTTAGCAAATTTCTCCACCTCTGAAACAAGGTTATACTTTTCAGGCGCAATTAAGTCTTCCCGTTTCATTTTTCCGATTCCCCCTAAATTTTTTTATGAACATTATTATTATACAAAATTATTTTAAAATTTAAAATTATTATTCTGAAAAGTAATAATAAAAAATCGAGTAGGAAGGGGTGATTAACCCCCGTCCTCTCACACCACCGTACGTACGGTTCCGTATACGGCGGTTCAACCAAGATAAATGACGCAAGAATTCATAACGTTTCTGTAGACTTTTAAGCCCTTGGTTACTCCAATAGGAGTTTCCAAGGGTTCTGTGTAATATGGGACTTTTTGAGATTCGCCAATAACCTTTACGACTGTTCCCCCATTCATAAGCTTTCCATTCA
>NZ_JAAFZF010000028.1:0-40485 GCF_010614825.1 Neobacillus sedimentimangrovi | reverse complement strand
GATTGCAGGCGTGTCTCGAAGTGGATATTACAATTGGGTAAAACGGCAGAAACACCCTTCTCAAAAGCAATTAGAAGACGAGCAGTTAAAGAAAAAAATCGAGGAGTGCCATAAAAAACGGAAAGGAATCTACGGGTATCGGAGAGTCAAAGTCTGGCTTAAGAGAAAATACAAACTGAATATCAACCATAAACGCGTACAAAGGTTGATGAAAGAGATGGGAATTCGTGCGGTGATTCGGAAGAAACGGTCTTATTATGGGAAGAAAGAGCCTTATGTCATTTCGGACAATCATCTAAACAGGGAATTTCACGCGTCAAAACCAAACGAGAAGTGGGTGACAGATATTACATATTTGATTTTTAATGGGCAAAAGCTTTATTTGTCTACCATTAAGGACCTATACAATAATGAAATTGTTGCCTACCATATTAGTCCAAGAAATGACATCAAACTGGTGCTTGATACGCTAAAAAAGACCATAAAAAAACGGAATGTAAATGGACTCCTCCTGCATAGTGATCAAGGATTCCAGTATACATCCCGTCAATACAACAACTTACTTAAAAGATACAATATAAAAGCTAGTATGTCCAGAAAAGGAAACTGTTTAGACAATGCCAGCATGGAGAACTTCTTCAGCCATTTCAAGGCAGAGTGTTTTAATCTAGACTCTTTTCGCAAAGCCAAAGAGGTCAAGGATGCCGAACACAAATTCATTCGTTTTTATAACCACCAACGTTTCCAAAAGAAATTAAATAACCTGAGTTCTTATGAATATAGGACTCAGGCTGCTTATGTGTGCTTTTTTATTCTTGTCTACTTGACAGGGGTCATTCATATCAAGGGTTTTTCTTATTTTTGGCACGTCCAAGTTTTTTATCTTGATGTGTCAGATGCGAATCCGATAACACCGAATGTGGGGAGTAGAAAAATGACAAAAGAAACAGGTATTTTATTTGAAAATATGGAGACCAGGTCTTATAAACGATTTTATATTGTTGTCATTGGAAGTAGAGATTTTAACGTACTCCTTGAAAGTGGAGCAAAATCCCCTGTTCTAAAGGTGAAATAAGTATTTAATTATTTGGAAAGCAGCCACAAAACTCAGTCGAAGCCCCTTAAAATAGCAAAATACGATTATTTTATAGCTGGGAACTTTTTTTAAATTTCCAAAAAGTTCATCCATCCAATTAAATGGTTATGCTATTATAAATAAATGGAGGTGAGTTTTGTTGATCTATATCGGTGTAACGGGGTGGGGTGACCATGACAGCTTATATTCTGACAAGACCGCGCCGAGAGATAAATTAAAGGAATATGCAAGCCATTTTCCGATTGTCGAGGTAGACTCCGCTTTTTATGCGATTCAGCCTACACGTAATGCACAAAAATGGGTCAATGAAACTCCGGAGTGCTTTCAGTTTATCGTCAAAGCCTATCAAGGGATGACAGGACATTTGTCAAGTAAAATCCCATTTGAATCCATGAAGGAAATGTTTCAGGCCTTTAAAGAATCATTAGTTCCTTACATAGAGAAAAACAAATTGGCCATGGTGTTATTTCAATTCCCACCTTGGTTTGATTGCAGAAGGGAAAATGTAGAATATTTAAGATGGTGCAAGCGGGAAATGGGCAGCATCCCCTGTGCATTGGAATTTAGGCATCAATCTTGGTTTTTACCACAGTATCGGGAAAAAACCATTGATTTCATGATAAAAGAAAATTGGATTCATAGTATTTGTGATGAACCCCAATCCGGTGAAGGATCGGTACCAACCATCCTGCGAACGACTAATCGTGAGAAGGTTCTTGTTAGGTTCCATGGCCGCAATATTCATGGCTGGCAAAAGAAGAATGGTGAAAATTGGCGGGAGGTTCGTTATCTTTACCGCTACAATCAACAGGAGCTGAAAGAGTGGGCAAATCATGTACGAAAGCTAACAAAAGAATGTGAAAAGGTATATTTGCTTTTTAATAATAATTCCGGTGGCGATGCCGCCGATAATGCTAAGCAATTGATGGAGCTATTACAAATCGAATATGAAGGACTTGCACCAAGGCAGCTTCATTTGTTTTAGAAATACTCTACAAAACTAGAGGGTGAAATCATGGAGTGGATTATTTTAGTTATTGTTGGGCTGGCTGCAAGTTCACTAGGATCGCTGATTGGCCTTGGAGGAGGAATTATTGTTGTTCCTGCACTTCTCTATATGGGAACACTGTCAGTCTTTGGTGATATTTCTCCGCAGGTAGCTGTTGGAACCTCATTATTTACTATGATTTTTACGGGGCTCTCTTCGACGCTGGCCTATATGAAACATAAGACGGTCGATTATAAAAGTGGATTCATATTTCTCATTGGAAGTGGACCAGGAAGTATTCTGGGAGCTTGGGTCACGGAAAAACTAGACTTGCATTCATTTAGTCTTTATTTTGGGATATTTATTATTTTAGTCTCCTTCATATTACTAATCAAAGATAAATTAAAGCCTCTGCCATATCAAAAAGATCGGGGAGTTGTTCGCTCATTTACAGATAATGAAGGAAAAACCTATGAATATGGCTTTAGTCCGGTTCTTGCTGTTTTGGTTTCCTTTATTGTTGGCTTTTTATCAGGAATATTTGGGGTTGGGGGAGGCTCGCTAATGGTGCCAACCATGATTTTAGTGTTCTTTTTTCCGCCTCATGTTGCAACTGCGACCTCTATGTTTATGATTCTGCCAACCGCGATTTTAAGCTCTATTACTCATATTTCGTTGGGGAATGTGGATTGGCTGCTAACACTAGCTTTAGTGCCAGGAGCCTATATTGGTGCCAAGATCGGCGTCTATTTGAATACAAAACTAAAAAGTAAAACAATTGTATTAATATTGCGTACAATTCTGATTATAGTTGGTGTTCGAATGATTATAGAAGGACTATACGGGTAAGCTTCTTTGGGATGAACACGAATTTCCTACTCCTTTCATACTGTAGTAAGGAAAGGAGTGTGGAAAGTTGATTGATCTTTCACCAATCAATATTGCCGGCCATACCTTTTTGGCTGTTACAGTTTTACTTCCAAAAACAACATTACTAGCAGTGACGAGTGATAAAGGATACATCATGTGCGGTGCCTTAGATGTCGCTTTACTCAATGAAAAATTAAAGGATCGAAAGGTGATTGCCGGAAGAGCAGTAGGGGTAAGAACCATCGAACAATTATTAAATGCCCCACTGGAATCGGTAACGTATGAGGCTGAAGAATTAGGTATCCACAAAGGAATGATTGGCAAAGACGCCTTGTTAAAGATGATTTAATGCCTGCTTTTGGCAGGCATTTAGACTGTTGGTAACCTCCATATCGTTTGGGGTTATTGACAGTCTTTTTTATTGCTCATTTTACATGGACGGTTGATTTTAATCTAGGTGCTTCGCTTCCTTGGTTGTTAGTGGGGAATGAGATCTCCCTTCGCCTCGTATAAGGTAGAAAGAGTGTTAACCAAAATAATCCACTAAATATGATTTTGATATAAATTGATGGTTTATTGGGCTAGTTCACCGTAGTTTCGCATACATATAGCTTGAAGGGGTGATTTACTTTGGCAAAGTTCCGCAGGAGGCTGTCAAAACGAGGACCGTTGCCCTTCCGTTACGTCTTACTTTTAACATTTGTATTTTTTCTTTTAACAACGGCTTTAGGTGTCTTATTGGTGAATAAGGGTATTGAACCGACATTAATGAGATATGCTGAATCGGAGACACGTAATATCGCCTCCCTTGTTATTAACCGGGCCATAACGAAGCGGACGACCAATGTGGGGGAGAATAATGAAGTGGTAAAAATTATCCCAAGCAGTGATGGTTCAAAGCATCACTGGCAGTTAAATACCGATTTAATTAACCGTGTATTGGCTGAAACAACTGCTCAAATCCAAAAGAATTTAAAGGAGGCGAAACAAGGAAAAGTAGCCCAGCTTGAACAATTAACAGATGTCGAAATTGAAACAGAGGACTCATCAGATGAAGATTCGATCATTTGGTATGTCCCATTAGGGCAGGCAACTAATATTGCTTTGTTAGGGAATCTAGGTCCAAAAATACCAGTGAAATTCCAAGCGATCGGGGAAGTGGAACCAGATGTGCAGATTGAAACAAAAGAAATGGGAATCAATAATACGTGGGTTAATGTAGTGGTTGAAATTGAGGTTTCAGTACAAATTATTACCCCATTTGCCACAGATATCACGAAGCTCAAACAAAAAATTCCTGTTGGCAGTGCGATGGTAGAAGGTGATGTTCCACAATTTTATAATAGTGGAGGCAGTGGTATCGCTCCATCCTTCCAGATACCGGATAAGAAAACGGAGAAAACCGAAACGAAAAAATCAAACCAATAAAGAGATGGACTCAAGTGATCCGAGCCCATCTCCTACTTTTTCTTTAAACTTGCCCGTTCCATTCGTTTCCATTTCACTAAATGTGGATAGGGATCAAAGGACCATTCTGTTTTTCCATTATCCTTGTACATCCCATAGTGTAAATGTGGTGGGAATTTTCCAGAGGTACCCGGTGGCCCATAACCGGAGCTACCAACACCACCGATGACCATTCCAGGCTCCACAATTTTTCCTTTTTCAATCCCTTTTGCAAAACCACTAAGGTGGGCGTAATAGTGATAGTTATTATTAATATCACGAATACCAATTCTCCAGCCGCCATATTTATTCCATCCTTTGATCTCAACAATACCATAGCTAGTAGCTCTTACAGGTACACCATAGTCGGCAAAAATGTCGGTTCCTTCGTGTATTCTTCGACCTCCCCAACCTCTGGCGTCCCCCCACGTACTGCGATAGCTGTGGTTGCTACTAAGCGGGACGGGAAATACGTTTGTATTCAAATCAATTCGCCCAAAATGTCGGTAAATCTTAGCATAGCTGGCGATGCTTCCGACTGTACGATCCCTGTGGTAATAATTCCATAGTCCAATTTTTATATTATCATGGTCAACTCCGTAGGAAAGAAGATAATTGGCAAAGGCGTATAGGACATCTTCATCACTTTTTAAACTTGCCTTACCATCCCCATCTCCATCGACCCCCATACCTTGAAAAAATTTAATGATAGCAGGATCTTCCTCTTCAAGATTAGGGTTTGTTAGTCCTACCCAGACCTCTGGAGGAAAATAAATGGAAATAACACGATTCGGTTTTGGTAAATCACGGCGGACCATACGAACATTTCTTTCATATTGGTCAATGGCAGCAAGATAATACCAAGGAATGTGCGTCACCGTTTCAACCTTTTTATAAAGTTTCATCCTTTCCTCGTAGGGATTGGACTCTGCCGCACAAACATCCCTAGCGGAAAAGAAAGAACTAAAAAAGAAAAACAAAGTTCCAAAAATCAAAAAAGTCCGCACAGTCATTCTCCTTCCGAATAATGTACAAACTTATTTTATGACTTCTCCTCTATTTCATTATTACTAATATATGGTATTTGGCGTTTTGTATCCTTTTCCTTATTATTCCACTCCTCGGTTTGCTTGTCGTTCGTATTCTAGTATGTTAAAGTGTGAACAGAAGGCTTGTACATAATGATTTGCCGAGGGGTGTTATGATTGAGTAAGAAGAATGAGATTTTACGTAAACCTGAATGGTTGAAAATAAAGTTAAATACGAATGAGACATATACAGGGTTAAAGAAATTAATGCGGGAGAAAAATCTTCATACCGTTTGTGAAGAGGCCCGCTGCCCGAATATTCATGAATGTTGGGCTGTAAGACGGACAGCTACATTTATGATCCTCGGGGATACATGTACCCGTGCCTGCCGTTTCTGTGCCGTAAAAACAGGGTTGCCAACGGAGCTGGATTGGAAAGAGCCGGAAAGGGTAGCTGATTCCGTACAGCTTATGAACCTTAAGCATGTGGTCGTTACGGCTGTTGCCCGTGATGATTTAAAGGATGGGGGAGCAGCTGTATTCGCTGAGACGGTAAGGGCCATTCGTAGAAAGAATCCATTTACTACAATTGAAGTGTTGCCTTCCGATATGGGTGGAAAAGAAGAGAATTTACGAATTTTAATGGATGCGAAACCAGATATCCTCAATCACAATATTGAGACTGTTAGACGCCTTACACCAAGAGTTAGAGCACGTGCCACCTATGAACGTTCACTTGAATTCTTGCGTCGGGCAAAGGAAATGAATCCAACTATCCCAACGAAATCCAGCTTAATGATTGGATTGGGTGAAACGAGAGAAGAAATACTTGAAGTCATGGATGATTTAAGGGCCAATCATGTAGACATTATGACGATAGGCCAATACTTACAGCCGACCAAAAGTCATTTAAGAGTTGAAAAATATTACAGTCCTGATGAGTTTAATGAATTCCGAGAAATTGCTTTATCAAAAGGATTTAGTCATTGCGAGGCAGGGCCACTTGTCCGTTCTTCTTACCATGCAGATGAACAAGTGAATGCCGCAGCAAAGCATAAGCAGCTATTAGGAGAACAAAACGCACAGGAAGCATAAACAAAGTGAAAAGAGTTCAGCCCATTCCAGGTCTGAACTCTTCTATTTAACGGCTGGTTTTTGTTTTGTCATCTGGAGTCAGGCCATTTTCATCCTCACTGTTGTTCATACGGGAGCCTTGTGGTGAAGTTTTCATGCGTTTAATTACAGCATTTACTTGCTCTCGAGCTTTTTTGCTGGTACTGGTAAAATTAGCGAGATTTTCGATATCTCGTATATGCGCTTTATTGTCTGAAACATATACATGGTAATATCGTGGTACAACTGAAAGGGCCGTTCTTTTTACTTGGTCGGCCGTTAATTCACGATTTTTCGTATCGGTTTGATAGGCAACGAGTACTTCTTGATCAGTGACCAGTGCTGCTACATCATTAACATTTGGAATTTCTGCAGCCAATTTGCTAATAATGTTCGCCAATTGTTCACGATCAAGTCCCGTGTCATTATTATTGGCTGTATTGTCATTCATCAGCGGGCTTTTTTGATTACGGACGTAACCATATTGGTTGCTAATATTTTTCGTTCCTTGCAATTGATCTTCACGGTAAAGTTCATTGCGTTTATTGTTGACGTTAATGGTATTCCCGCTTTCTTCGTATACATCACGATTGGCCATATTATTTGTACAGCCCGGGAGTAAGGTTAATGCACATAAACCAATAATGGGGATGAATTTTTTCAATTAAAACCACCTCCTTTTATTAGAATGGCCCAAAGAAACATTTTTTTTCTTAGTAATTGATGGGGAATCGGTTATAATGAGGATAGACCTGTTGGCAAATTGAGGTGATGCATGCATGATCGCAATTAATAATAATTTGTATGAGTTGGTGCAAGAATATCGCAATGGGTTTAATGAAGAAGCGCTAAAAGCAAGATACAGCGATATTCTTTCTAGATATGATTATATTGTAGGGGATTGGGGATATGGCCAGCTCCGTCTGAAAGGTTTCTTTGATGATCAAAATCAAAAGGCCACCTTTGATACAAAAATTAGTACATTAACCGAATATCTATATGAATACTGTAATTTCGGCTGTGCCTATTTTGTTTTAAAAAAGGTGAAAAAATAAAACGAAGGGTCATTTCCCTTCGTTTTTTCTTTTACTAAGCTTCATTATTGTTATATGGAGCTTGTACATCTTTATGTTTATCATCATGTGGAGGGTGAGCTCCATCCATTTCCCTTGGCATGTCCTGATGTAAGGCTTTAAATTCATAATTAAAATTACTGTACCACCGCTGTCCTTCTTGCCAAGGTGAGCTTTTTAATTCAACAGGATCATCCTTTCGAATTGGCGATCCATAGGGTCCTTCTGGAAATTCCTCTGCTGTTAGGAAATTATGCTGTACTTCCACATTAGACAAATCATCATAATTTTTGGAATCTTTCTTTGCCATCCCCTTCACTCCTTTTATCCTATAGTATTGCAAGGAGTGAAAAAAACATGTGCGGGGGTTTTATTAGATGATTTCCATTAAAAATGACTTTAATTCTTCTGCTTCTTCTTCGGTTAATTGAAACGCATATTCAAGATATCCTTCTTCTTCAAGATCATCCTGGCCGATAATGGCGAAACGATTTCCTTGCATGTTAAGAACAAGGCTCTTGCCATAATGACGGTCGGTTTGAACAATTGCCAAATCATAGCGTTGGTTTTCCCCAACAAAGCTTACAAACCTTGTTTTTGTATTTTCGATATCATCATATAAGAAATAACGTTCTTTCATCGGATTTATTGTCTCCTTGTCCAATTCTTTGATCTAAATACAATATCTATAGTATCAAAATAAAAGCTCCGTTGGTAGGTATACAATTTTTCTTCAACATAAAGGATGAAATTTCTACAGAGAAAATAAGAACTTTGTAAAAATATGTTACAATAGAAATAAATCGTTGCATGCTCTTTTTAAGGCAAAGGGGAATGATTATATATCTCTAACTGCCTTCATTCAGGTAATAGCCACTTAGAACAACTATGCAAAGGATGTGGAGTCCCATGTATTTTGTGGATCGAGAAAAAATTGAAGAGACACTCATTTATTTAGAATCCCAAATTCATCTTTTTGAAAGCAAGAAGGAATGGACATCACCTATTGAAAAAGCGGCACTGGAACGTTTAACACAAATGATGTTGGAGTCCGTGCTGGATGTTGGGAATGCTATGATAGATGGATTTATCATGCGTGATCCCGGAAGTTATGATGATATTATTGATATATTAGTGGATGAAAAAGTCGTTTCAGAGGAAACAGGGAATCGCCTAAAGACTCTCATTCCATTCCGAAAAAAGCTTGTTCAATTATACATGGAAGTAGACCATCATGAGCTTCAGCAGCAGTTTTTCAACCAATTGCCTGCATTAAAGGTATTCCCAAAAAATGTCCGGGATTATTTGATAAATGAATTGGGACCTGTATCTGCATTTAAGAACTGAGGCCGTCCATCGGTCTTTTTCTTTTTAGCGTATGCTACATAAGGAGTGATTTATGATGAAAAATTATAAGGGCTATTTAATTGATTTAGATGGAACCATGTATCGGGGCTCTGAACGGATTGAAGCAGCTTCCGATTTTGTGAAAAAGTTGCAAAGGAAAGGAATTCCATACTTATTTGTTACAAACAATTCTTCCAGAACTCCGGCCCAAGTGGCGAAAAAACTTCGTGACTTTGATATTCCAGCCGAGGAGAACCAAGTATTTACTACAAGTCAGGCAACGGCAAATTATATTTATAGCTTAAAGAAAGATGCTACCGTTTATGTGATCGGAGAAGAAGGGATCCGTACAGCTTTGGAAGAAAAGGGATTTACTTTTGCCGGGGAAACAGCTGAATTTGTTGTTGTTGGGATTGACCGTTCACTCACTTATGAAAAATTGGCGGTCGCTTGTTTAGCGGTTCGGAATGGGGCTGTTTTTCTTTCTACTAATGGGGATATCGCGATTCCGACTGAAAGAGGACTATTGCCAGGAAATGGATCAATTACCTCTGTCATTAGCGTTTCGACTCAAACAAAGCCGATCTTTATCGGAAAACCTGAATCCATTATTATGGAACAGGCATTAAAGGTGCTGGGAACCTCGAAGGAAGAAACAATAATGGTCGGCGATTATTATGATACCGATATCTTGGCTGGTATGAATGCCGGGATTGATACTTTATTAGTTCATACAGGTGTGACAACAAAGGAACTTCTGAAAGGGTATGATCGGAAGCCTACATATGCGATTGATTCTTTGGATCAATGGGAAATTTAAAAAGGATGGCTAGATTGCCATCCTTTTTTAATATTATTCAACATTAGCGGCAGCGTGTGCTAATCGGCTAGAAGCAGCAGCTGCGATTGCACCGACAATGTCATCTAAAAACGTATTACACTTTCCAGTTGATTTATCATTTAAATAAGCTAGGATCCCCGGTTTTTGTTTATCAATGTAGCCGTAATTCGTGAAGCCGATTGAGCCATATACATTTACGATGGAAAATGCCAGAATTTCATCCACACCATACAAGCTTTCATCGGTTGCAATAATGGATTGAAGCGGTTCTTCTAGCATGCCTTTTTCTGCGAGGATATCAAGCTGAATTCCAGTAATGATCGCGTTTTGCACCTCACGTTTAGAGAGAACTTTTTCAACATTGGCAATACAGTCTTCCATTTTTAGATTTTTATGGTATTTTTCTTGTAAAAAATAAACCAAATTTGCGATATCTTTTACATCAACACCTCTTTCCTTCAACCATTTGCGTGCTTTTTCTTCTACATGGTTAATTTTTTTGTCTTCTGCCATTCCAATTATCACCTTTTTCATCCATTTTTCTATATATATATCCCATTAGTTTATGATATGCATTTTTCGTATCGACAATCAATGAAATTACTTTCATTAAAAAAAATGGTTGCTACAAGTTTTGCATTTTAAAACATATAAATGACTTATAGGGAAGAAAACCAGGGGTGAGAAGATGCTGCAAAATATGCTTGAAGCCCAGTACGGAGTCAGGGCTGAAGAACAAATAAAAATTGATCGATACGATGCACTAAGAGGCAATGGATGGATTTATGTCATTGTTGATCCAGTTGGTAAGGACGAAGCGGATATACAAGAATTAGGGAAAATAGCTGAGCATTTACGAAAATATGGAGATCAAGATGTGCCTCAAGTTTTACAAACAAAGAGTGGTCAATATATTACAACTTGGGCTCAAGAAAAATTCTGCGTTCTAGCCAATCAGCAAAGAAAACGCCGGCAGCGAAATATGAAATTGGGGCGCAAGCTCGCAAAATTTCATGAACGTGGCAGAAGAGTGCCCTTTCAAATTCAACGAATAAGCCGAATTGGGCAATGGAAGAACCTGTGGGAAAAAAGGCTAGAGCAAATGGAGAAGGTTTGGAGTGGACTACTTTATCAAACTCCAGAGGATGAGTTTGAAAAAATGTTCATTGAATCATTCCCTTATTACATGGCATTGACTGAGAATGCTATTCAATATTTAGTCGATACGGAAATTGATGATCAGCCTGGTGTATTAGATGGGGGAACTGTATGTCACGAGCGATTTACCCAAACCACTTGGAATGGCGATTTTTTAATAAAAAAACCATTTGATTGGGTTTTTGATCATCGGAGTCGTGATTTGGCTGAATGGACAAGGGAAAGATATTTCCGCAATATGCAAACGTATGATGTTGAGTTGAAGCAATTTTTTGAGGAATACCAAACGGTTGTCACATTAACCTCTTTTTCGTGGCGTTTATTATTTGCTAGGTTGATCTTTCCACTTCATTACTTCGAGTGTATCGAAAATTACTATACAACAAGATCTGAACAGGAGAAGAAGTTATTGGAAGAGCATTTAAGTAAAATGTTAAGACAATCTACAGAGTATGAAAAGTTTTTGTCACGCTTCTATCAAATGACCGATGCCCCCATCAGGCGGCAAAATCTTCCTCAGCTTGATTGGCTATATCAATAATCTTTCTCTTCTATATGCTAAAATAGAGGAAAGATAGAAAAATAAGGAAGGGAATACAAAATGAAGCCGTATATTTTTATCACTCGTAAGTTGCCAAACGATGTCGTTCGACCACTCCTTGAGAAATTTGAAGTGAAAATGTGGATGTATGAAGATCAAGCGGTTCCAAGAGAAATATTGCTTGCTGAAGCAGCAAAAGCTGATGCGTTATTGACAATGTTAACAGACAAAGTAGATGAAGCCTTGTTAAAGACCGGTAAAAAGCTAAAAGTGGTTGCTAATATGGCAGTCGGCTATGATAATGTCGATATACAAGCAGCCAGTAGGGAAGGGATTGCCATTTGTAATACACCAGATGTGCTAACAGATACGACAGCAGATTTAACGTTTGCTTTAATGATGGCAACGGCTCGGAGAATTGTCGAAGCTGCAGAGTTTGTCAAAGAAGGAAAATGGCAAAGTTGGAGTCCGTTTTTATTAGCTGGCCAAGATATACACCATAAAACAATTGGGATTGTCGGTATGGGGAAAATCGGTCAGGCCGTAGCAAAGCGGGCAACTGGTTTTGATATGAATATTCTTTATCATAATCGATCAAGAAATCAGGAAGCGGAAAAGGTTTTGGGAGCCACCTATGCCAACTTTGAAGAGTTATTGCGTACATCTGATTTTATTGTTTGCCTGACACCGTTGACAAAGGAAACAAGACACCTCTTTACCCGTGAAGCATTTAGAAAAATGAAACCATCAGCAATATTTGTTAATGCTTCAAGAGGGCCGGTAGTGGATGAACAAGCCCTTTATGATGCACTTGTTAGTGGGGAAATTGCTGGAGCTGGGCTGGATGTATTTGATAAGGAACCAATTGGCCAAGACCATCCATTGTTGAAGCTTTTCAATGTAGTCGCCCTGCCGCATATTGGAAGTGCCACCATTGAATCACGAACAGGCATGATGAGGCTATGTGTTGAAAATATAGAAGCAATCCTAGAAGGTAGACCGCCAAAAACGCTTGTAAATAAAGATTGGCAACCAGGAAGGGGAGCCATTTTATAACGAATTTGATATTGGTACTTAGCGAAAGAAATATACCCTCCAAGAGCATCAAAAAAGCGATTGCCATATCGGCAATCGCTTTTATTAAAAATTAGAATACTTGCTCTACTTCCACAACACCAGGTACTTCTTCAAGAAGAGCTCTTTCGATACCAGCTTTTAGTGTAATCGTTGAGCTTGGGCAAGATCCGCAGGCACCTAGTAAGCGAAGTTTTACGATTCCATCCTCAACATCCACTAATTCGCAATCTCCACCATCGCGAAGAAGAAATGGGCGTAATTTATCTAACACTTCTTGAACTTGTTCAAACATATCTCGTTCAGACATTCTAATCGACTCCTTTCATAATTCTATTATACTGGCGCTGGCAGTAAAAATCCATTATCAGAAATTGGTGAACTGCCCAAACTACGAACATTTTCATAGAGATTCTTAGGCTTATAATATACAATAAAAGAAAAAAGTTAGGAATGGTTTTTATGGAATTTACCGAGGTAGAAATTGTTCTTTATGGTGCCGAACAGGTATGTCCAAGCTGTGTCAACTCGCCATCCTCAAAAGAAACCTTTGAATGGCTAGAAGCAGCAATCTCCAGAAAATTCCCTGGTCAGCCCTTTAAAATGACGTATGTCGATATTCACCAGCCGCCGGAAGATGAGAATTTAGTAAAATTTGCTCAGCGTGTCATCGAAGAAGATATGTTTTACCCAGTTATCGTCATTAAGGATAAAATTGTAGGTGAAGGGAATCCCCGCTTAAAAACGATTTTTGCCGAACTCGAAAAATATGGTTACAAGGCACAATAAAAAGGAGCATTCCACATTTGGAATGCTTCTTTTAATGAATTGAGAAAGTCTATTTTTAAGTATGAGAAGCGTCTAGCTCAAGCACCTAACGGCGAGACACCTTCGCACTTCGCCTTACGATAAGTCAACATCGAATCGCCTTCGTCTCTTTCGTGTTTCCTATTTCTCAGTTGGAGAGCACCACAAGAAAGTCTTCGTCAGCATAATCATCGCACGACCGAAAGCGATAGCTTTTGGGAGGAAGCCATACGCCGCTGGGCAGGGGGCTTCCGCTTTTCTGTTACCCATTATGGAATTTATACATCCAAAGTACACCGGATTTTAGGAGTCGGGCAACTCGTCCAGTGATTGGCCGTTCTGCCATCAAGCCAAAACCATGTTTTTTTCCAAGAGAACCGAGAACACCCTTTAATTTAATTGGTGGGAATGAGGCAGGTGGTTCTTCTCCGTTCCAGCGTTTCTTTAAAACCTCTACAATTTGCACTGCTTGTCCTTCCGCAAGCTGGGCACTTGGAGCATGAGGGAGACTCGCGCAATCTCCAACAACGAAAATATGTTCATCATGTGGAAGATGATGCCTTGGAGTTAACACCATTCTTCCTAAATGGTCTTTTTCCCCTTGCATTTCGCGTACAATTTTATTTGCTTGGATCCCTGCAGTCCAAACAATCACATCACAATGAATTGGTTCGTCATGATTGTATAAGGTATTTTCTTCTACCCGAGTAATATTAGAATTGTTAATAATTTCAACATTATCCTTATTTTTAAACCAGTTTTCTACATATTTACTTAACCGGTCAGGGAAAGCAGAAAGAATGTGTTTTCCTCGGTCAAATAATTTGATACGAAGGTCTTCACGGCTTTCACTTAACTCACTAGCAAGCTCAACACCGCTCAGTCCGGCTCCTACGATACCTACTACTGAACCTGGAGGCAAATTATTCAGTACAGAATAAGTTTCACGAGATTTGGCAATCGTTTGAATACTATAGGTATATTGATCTGCTCCCGGCACACCATGGTACTTGTCTTCACAACCAAGCCCGATTATAAGGTCGTCATAAGTAATGGGTTCTTGGTCTTTTAATAGCACCTTTTTCTCATTTGTTTCAATACCAGTTACTTCTCCGTATTTAAATTGAACCCTTGGATGTTCAGGAAAGGTTACTCGGATTTCTTTATCGGAAATCGTTCCTGCTGCAAGAGCATAGAATTCAGTTTTTAAGCAATGATAAGGAACGCGATCCACAAGTGTGATCATGACATCCTCCGGCAGATCATTTGGCAGAAGCTCGTGTAAAACCTTCATCCCTCCATAACCGCCGCCTAGAATTACAAGGTTTTTCATTTGAATTTCCCCTTTTTTGCAGTGCTTGAAATGTCCTATTGGCTTAGTTCAGAAATACCGCTTTCAAAATAGATTATTTTTTAGATAAAATTTAAAAATTATTCGCTAAACACACAAATATCAGTATATCTAAAATGTGACAAAATCACAACACTTATCCGAATGAAACTTGACAAACTTGGAAGAAATGTGATATTTGACGACAAATTTGAAAAAAGGTAGGATTAGTAGATAGTAAAGAGGTGAAAGCCATGATTCAGCCAATCATTGAATTTTGTGTCAGCAATCTTGCAAGCGGGGCACAATTAGCGTTAGAAAAACTGCAGAAAGATCCAAATTTGGATATTATTGAATATGGTTGCCTAGGGTATTGTGGAAAATGTGCATCCACTCTTTATGCACTTGTAAATGGAGAGGTTGTTACAGGAGATACGCCTGATGAATTGGTCGAGCATATTTACCAATACCTTGAAGAAAATCCAATGTTTTAATCTAAAAGAAGCATGATCATTCCTTTTAGCATAATTTAAGAATAAGGAAGTCTATTTCGATTTCGAGAAAGGTTTAGCGCAAGCGCTCCTAGCGGTGAGACGCCTTTGGTCTCCGCCCTACAATAAGTCAACATCGAATCGCTTTGCTCTGCGTGTTTCCTTTATCTCAGTTGGAGAGTACCACAAGGAAGACTCCGACAGCATCATCATCGCACGACCGAAAGCGATAGCTTTTGGGAGGAGGCTATACGCCGCTAAGCAGGGTGCTTACGCTTTTCTTATAAGTCGTATTTGTTGAGTTGATATAGATCAATGTATATACTATTTTAAAAAGCCTCGTTATTAAGGAGGGATATTAAGATGAGTAAGGATGTTATTTTTTTAACGGAAGCAGCATCTCTTCAAATAAAAGAAATGATGAAGCATAATGAAGAAGAGGGTGCCTATTTACGCGTAGGTGTAAACGGTGGCGGCTGCAGTGGCCTATCCTATGGAATGGGATTTGACCATGAAGTAAAGGAAGATGACTATCAATTTGAACAATTTGGGATTAAAATCCTAGTTGATAAAGAGAGCGCACCGATTTTACAAGGTACAAAAATTGACTATAAACAATCGATGATGGGCGGTGGGTTTACAATCGATAACCCGAATGCCATTGCATCCTGCGGCTGTGGTTCTTCATTCAGAACGGCAACAGTAGCGGGTACACCTGAGGAATGTTAAGGTTTTGAATAAATATTTGGGGTTAAGAATTACATTGGAATTTTGATTGTACACAAGCCTAAAAATGTGTGTTAGCAATCCTAAAAGCTTTAAATCAATTTTGGAATTACATGCCTTCTCGATAGTTAATGTTGTAAAACATAACTTTTTGAGGAGGCTTTCTTTGTGTCATTAAATAAAAGAGTGATACGTAAACAAGTTGGAAAGATAATTTAAAGATATACATTTTTTTGAACAAAGAAAAACCTCTCATGTACCCTCTTAAATTAGGAATTATCATGAGAGGTTTTTTCTTGCTCTTCAAAAAATATTTTCGAGTTTCTTCACGTATTTGTTTGGGCAAGACACGCTCAAGCTCTTCATTTAACCATGAGAGTTTTTTACTACGCAAAAAATCACGCATTTTTTCTTCTGCGGAGAGCATAACTAAATTGATAGTGCAAGAAGCACTTGGAGTGCAGCCTTTTTCTCTATATAAATAACCATTATCTTTAATATTTTTACATTGAAATATGGGTTTGGGACCTTCAACTGCTTCAATTACATCCCAAAAGGAAATATCTTCTGGAGATTTAGCAAGTTTATAACCACCCTTAACTCCTGGAACCGATCTAACAATACCTGCTTTTGATAATTTACCGAAAACTTTTGAAAGAAATGTCTCAGAAAGTCCTTGGAATTTTGCTAAATCCTTTATCCCAACACTTTCCGTGGAAGGAACATCAATTAAATAAACCAGACAATGTAAAGCATATTCAACTCCCACAAGCCACAATATATGCGCGGAGTACTGCACATGATGGGAATTAACCATACGAAATTAATACGTGCTCAAGGCTTAGATATGTCTACTAATGACAAAGAAGAAATAATGAAATCAACTGAAAAAGAATTAGTTGATTATATTAATTGGCAATTTTCTAAATAGAAATATCAGCTACCTTTTGAATTAAAGGAAAAGGTATTAAAATACAGAGTAAACTAAGCATTTTAAAGAGGTTATTAAAAATGGAACAATGAATCGATTATTACAATGTAGCACCAGAGGCATTTAAATAATGATGGAATGGAGAAGTATACGAAAAATCTCAGATATAGACTTAACACCAATAACTTGATATACTATCAATCTCAAACAATCGATGATGGGCGGTGGGTTTACCATTAATAACCCGAATGCCATTGCATCCTGTGGCTGTTGGCTGTGGTTCTTCATTTAGAACGGCAACAGTAGCGGGTACACTTGAGGAATGTTAAATTTAAATATATTGAAAAGGCGTCCTAATGGGGGGCGCCTTTAACATTCTATTTATCAAACATGGACGAGCTATGCAATGGCTGGATTTTTGCTTTTGGATCCATATAGGCTTTTGCATTGTTAACAGCGGTTGGTGCTTCACCGAAGCCGCATGCAATTAATTTTACCTTTCCGTCGTACGTACATATATCTCCAGCTGCGTAAATACCAGGAATATTTGTTTCCATTTTGGAGTTTACTTTAATTGCATTCTTTTCAATCTCAAGCCCCCATTCTTTAATAGGACCGAGGGAAGAAACAAATCCATAGTTACAGATGACGGCATCAACTTCAAGGTTTATTTTTTCTTCACTATTCACAGAACTAAGAATGACCTTATGGATGCCATTTTCGTCACCAATTAATTCAGTAGGAATATATGGGGTTTTTACGTCTACTTTTGACTTAAACAGGTTTTCAACACTATGCTCATGGGCGCGGAATTTATTACGGCGGTGAACGATTGTTACCTTCTCTGCAATGGGCTCTAGCATTAATGCCCAATCAACAGCCGAATCTCCCCCTCCGAATACGACAACTTTTTGACCAGCAAATCGATTGAGGTCATCAATAAAATAGTGTAAATTTTTTCCTTCATATTGAGTAGCATTTTCAAGCTCTAATCGGCGGGGCTGGAATGCACCATTTCCAGCAGTAATAATTACTGTTCTTGTAAAATGGCTTTCTTTATTGGTGGTTAATTTAAACGTCCCATTTTCCAGCTTTTCAATTTTTTCAACGGATTGTTCTAATACAACGGTTGGTTTAAATTTTGCCATTTGCTCTTTTAAGTTATTAATAAGTTCCTGTGCACGAATTTTTGGAAAACCGGCTACATCGTAAATATATTTTTCAGGATAAAGTGCAGATAATTGACCGCCTAACTGCGGTAAACTTTCAATTATTTTGACCGTAGCTTGTCTCATTCCCCCATAAAAAGCAGTAAAAAGACCAACGGGACCTCCACCGATAATGGTAATGTCATAAATTTTTTGCTCTTCCACTCCGTATCCCCCCAACTTGTAGTAACCATTCCACTCTTTATCATATCATAAAAAATAAAAATCCTCATATTTTTCTGATAATTGTTTATTGTTTAATATTATTTTTATAAAAATATTCAAACAATATTTTTATTAATTATATTCTCGAAATGGCTTGAAATTCTAATGGAAGTAGCATATGATGTATTGTGGATATATTGTTAAGATTTTGTGACAATAAAGGCACATTTATATGACGATGGAATTATAAATGAATTCATGCCTTTTCACAAATTGGCAGCTAGATAGACAATTGTATTGGTTTATTATTTTGATTTAGTACGTGAATTATATCACATACTAATTTTCTGATATTCAAAATAATATAAGACCAAGCTGTGGAAGATAAGGATTAAAGAATTATTAATACATTACAAGGGTGGAAGTGATTGCGTTGAGAAAGCCTAAAATTGTTATTCTTGGTGCCGGTTACGGCGGATTGATGACAACTGTTCGTTTACAAAAACATTTAGGGATTAACGAAGCAGATATTGTCTTAGTCAATAAAAATGATTACCATTATGAAACAACCTGGCTCCATGAGGCATCTGCTGGAACATTACATCATGACAAAGTCCGTTATGACATTCTTGATGTCATCGACCGTAATAAAGTGGAGTTTGTACAAGGTACGGTTCAACAAATTAATAAAGAAGAAAAGAAAGTTATTCTTGAAAACGGCGAAATCGATTATGATTATCTAGTGATTGCTCTTGGCGGAGAGCCTGAAACTTTTGGTATTAAAGGTTTGAAAGAGTATGCTTTCGGAATTACAAATGTAAACTCTTCTCGTCTTCTTCGCGAGCATATTGAATATCAATTTGCTACTTATAATACAGAAGAGGAAAAGAACGATACACGTCTAACGATTGTTGTTGGTGGCGCTGGATTTACTGGTATTGAATTCCTTGGCGAATTAACTAACCGTATCCCTAAATTATGTCATGAATATGATATAGATCCTCATAAAGTGAAAGTTATTTGTGTGGAAGCAGCACCAACTGTTCTTCCGGGATTTGATCCTGAATTAGTTCAATATGCTGTGTCACAATTAGAACGCAAGGGTGTTGAGTTCTTAATTGGAACAGCAATTAAAGAATGTACGCCTGATGGTATTCTAGTTGCTAAAGGCGAAGAAGAACCACGTGAAATTAAAGCTGGAACTGTTGTGTGGGCTGCGGGCGTTCGTGGTAACTCTGTAATTGAGAAATCCGGCTTTGAAGCGATGAGAGGTCGTGTGAAGGTAGCGAAGGATCTTCGTGTTCCTGGTTTTGATGATATATTCATTATTGGTGACTGTTCTCTTGTCATCAATGAAGAGATTAATCGTCCTTACCCACCTACTGCTCAAATTGCTATGCAGCAAGGTGAGTGTGCTGCACGTAACTTAGCAGCATTAGTTCGTGGAAAATCTGATCTTGAAGAATTTAAGTTTGATAATAAAGGAACTGTTTGTTCACTTGGTGAACACGATGCAATCGGGGTTGTTTTTGGCAAAAAACTAACTGGAACTAGCGCATCAATCATGAAGAAAGTAGTCGACAATCGTGCACTTTATATGATTGGCGGCGCAGGCCTTGTATTAAAAAAAGGAAAATTTAACGTATTTTAATGTGGACAGGGGAATCCTGTCCCTTTTTTATTGAATGTTTTTCATTCCTTTAAAGAGAATTTGTTTTTTGTCTTAGAAGCCATTTTCAATTTGTGTAAGCCCAGCAGAATTCTTATTGTGCTTGGTTTTTTAATTTTTTAAATTTTTAGAAAATTTGAGTCACGCTTAGAAAATGAAAGAAAACAAGATATGTATCCGCTTTCTTATGTTGATTTTGAATAAATTTCGCTCTTTTCATTTCTCCTAATCCTTGATATATTATCAGAAAATTAAGTCAATATTAAAAGGAGGAAAATTGGTGATGACGGTAAAGAGTTTAGAGGCGAAAACATGTGAGTATTGTAAAGGAAAAGGATATTTTCAGTTGGTTCTTGGTGGATCAGAAACTTGTTCAAGCTGTGAGGGTACCGGAAAGAAAAAAGAGTAGTTACTTCCAATAAAGACGACTGCTTTGCTATTATCCTAGGCTATTTTAGCCTTTCCTATCATTGATAAAGTTGTCCGTTTTTATTGACTCCCTTTTCGACTTTAAGTACACTTAAGGTTGATGTAAAAGGGGGAATTCCAATGCAAATGAGCATTGTTGTACTAATTATTTCTGTGGTATTATTTTTTGTTTTATTTTTCGGAATCGGTTTTATCTTAAATATGCTACTTCGGATGTCATGGATAATGGCAATTATTTATCCAATTGTAGCGATTTTAATTATTGATCAGGTTCGTTTTATTGAGTATTTCACAAATAGTAAAGCAGCTTTTGAAGATCTTGGCTATAGACTAAGCCATTTGGCAACAGCTGATATATTAATATTATTAAGTGGTTTGGCCGGTGCGATTGCATCAGGTTTCACCATTAAGCTATTACGAAAAAATGGTTACCAAATGTTTTAGAAGGTGTCCCAAAAGTATTCCTTTAGGGACACCCTTTTTGTTTACACTGAACCTTATTTGTTGATTTCCTCTCTAAGAAATGTCTTTTATTGAGATTATAATTTGCTCTCCGCCCTACGATAAGTCAACATCGAATCGCCTTTCGTCTCATCGTGTTTCCTATATCTCAGTTGGAGACCACCACAAGGAAAGCTCCGACAGCATTAACATCGCACGACCGAAAGCGATAGCTTTTGGGAGGAAGCCATACGCCGCTGACCAGGGCGCTTTCGCATTTCTAAATAGGAAAATATCTTTTTACTTCGAGAACTGTCTAGCTCCAGCCTCCTAGGAGCGAGACGCTTTCGCTCTCCGCCCTACGATAAGTCAACATCGAATCGCCTTTCGTCTCATCGTTTTTTTTTTCCTATATCTCAATTGGAGGTCACCACAAGGAAAGCTCCGACAGCATTAACATCGCACGACCGAAAGCGATAGCTTTTGGGAGGAAGCCATACGCCGCTGACCAGGGCGCTTTCGCATTTCTAAATAGGAAAATATCTTTTTACTTCGAGAACTGTCTAGCTCCAGCGCCCTAGCGGCGAGACGCTTTCGCTCTCCGCCCTACGATAAGTCAACATCGAATCGCCTTCGTCTCATCGTGTTTCCTATATCTCAGTTGGATACCACCACAAGGAAAGCTCCGGGAGCATTAGCATCGCACGACCGAAAGCGATAGCTTTTGGGAGGAAGCCATACGCCGCTGGGCAGGGGGCTTCCGCTTTTCTAAATAGATAAGAAAATATTTTTTTACTTCGAGAACTGTCTAGCTCCAGCGCCCTAGCGGCGAGACGCTTTCGGTCTCCGCCCTACGATAAGTCAACATCGAATCGCCTCCGGCTCTTCGTGTTTCCTATATCTCAGTTGGAGAACCTCCAGGTCATACGTCGCTAAGCAGGGCGCTTTCGCTTTTCTAATTTTTTCACTCTTTTTTTGAATAATTCTTTTCCGCTTGGGAATGAATATTTTGGGAGGAGTGAAAAATTTCATGAATAAAATGAAAAAATGGACCAAGCGTTTAGGAATGACTTGTTTGTTTCTAATGGCATTAACCGTGACATTCCATTCTATTACTGGTTTGCAAGCACATTTGTTTGTTTCGCACCTGATGGATACGATTCCTGTTGGTGAAACGGTTAATGGGGAGGCTCCGACATTAGAGGAGTCGATCGATTGGTCTAAGTACCCAAAATACACAGTTACCGCCACTGGTTATACGGCAGGGATGGAATCAACTGGGAAAAGTAAAGGGCACCCTGAATATGGAATCACGTATTCTGGCGTGAAAGTAAAACGAGACTTATATTCTACGATTGCTGCAGATTTATCAATTTTTCCAATAGGAACCATTCTCTTTATTCCTGGATATGGTTATGGCGTAGTAGCTGATAAAGGTGGAGCCATTAAAGGAAATCGTCTCGATCTTTATTATGAGACTGTTGAGGATGTTTATCGTCATTGGGGAAAGAAAACAGTTGATGTGTATGTAGTGAAAAAAGGTAATGGAAAACTGACGGAGGAACAGCTTACAGCATTAAATGAAGATAAATCAATGCAAGTTTTTCGCCAACAATATATAAAATCGGAAAAGAAGTAACAGGCTCAATGCCTGTTTTTTATTTTTTTATTCGATATAATTAAATCGTAAATAAATGGGGGTGAAGAGGTTGTTTCATGTAAAAGAGGAATTGGTGTTATCTGATAAACAGGAAGCTTTAGTTGTAGGTTTATTTGATCAGCCGGTGAAATTTTCGGGGGAATTAGCCAATCTTGATAAGGCATTTGATGGACAATTAACGGAGCTCGTTAAATCAGGAGATATTTCTGCAAAATTAAATAAAATTAGTAAAATACATAGTTTGGGTAAAATTGGGATCAAACGAATTTGGTTTGTTGGACTTGGAAAAGAAAAAGAACTAACCTTTGACCATCTTCGAAAAGCTTTTGGAAAAACTTTTAAAACGATTAAAGCAAACAAGTTAGAAGAAGTATCGGTTTACTTAGATTCTTTTTTAACAGAAACAATAAATGGACTAGATGCAGCCCACGCTCTTAGTGAGGCCATTGCTCTTGCGACCTATCAATTCGATCATTATAAGCAAAAGCCAAATGAACCAATGAAAAGACTAGAAAATATTACGGTCTACTCTACCGCTGCGGAGAAGAAGGAAATTAACGCCTCCTTAACGGTTGGCTATGCATTTGGAAAAGGAACAAATTCAGCAAGAACACTTGTAAACACTCCGGGAAATATGCTGACAGCTTCAGATTTGGCCGCTTATGCTGTCGAACTTGCAGCCAAGTATAATTTTGAAGTAGAGATTCTCGACAAAGCGGACATTGAAAAGCTTGGTATGGGTGCTTTCCTTGCTGTCAATAAAGGATCTTCTGAGCCGCCGAAAATGATTGTTTTAAAATATCAAGGTAAGGAAGAATGGGAAGATGTGATCGGTCTAGTTGGAAAGGGTATCACTTTTGATACAGGTGGTTATTCGATTAAAACGAAAGCTGGCATTGTCGGCATGAAGACAGACATGGGAGGAGCAGCTGCTGTTCTTGGAGCAATGGAGATTATCGGTGAAACGAGACCAGAACAAAATGTGGTCGCCGTTATCCCATCTACAGACAATATGATTAGCGGTAATGCTTTTAAGCCAGATGATGTCATCACTTCTATGAGCGGAAAAACAATCGAAGTATTGAATACGGATGCAGAGGGCCGACTGGTGCTGGCAGATGCGGTTACCTATGCTAAACATCATGGTGCAGACTATTTAATTGATGTTGCTACTTTGACTGGTGGAGTCATTACTGCACTGGGTGTTCATACTACTGGAGCTATGACGAATAATGATTCTCTGTATGAACAGGTTTTAGAAGCGGCAAAAGAAGCAGGCGAGCAAATGTGGCAACTTCCGTTGTTTGAAAGTGAAAAGGAAAGAGTCCGTAATAGTAAAGTGGCGGATCTCAACAATTCTCCTGGCAGCGAAGGTCACGCGATCGTCGCTGGTGCGTTTATTGGTGAATTTGCTGAGGATACTCCTTGGGTGCATCTCGATATTGCTGGAACAGCCACTACTTCCAAAGAGCACGATCTTGGGCCGGCGGGTGCTACCGGCGTCATGACACGCACGCTTGCTCTTTTTGTGGAACGTTTTGAACCTCTTAAAAAATGAAAACAATCAACTAATGTATATTAGGGCTTTTCCTCACCAGATTGGGCCCACGCCAAATGCTAACTTTTCGCATATGAAATAGTGTAGGCAAGTATCTGAGAAAAGGAGGCATGGCCTTAATGTACCCATATTATCGAATTCCGTATCCCGCTTCTGACCATAGATTTTTGGGACCTTGGGGATGGGGGTTACCCTTGGCAATTGGCGGACTAGGTTTCTTGGGAGGTTTACTAGGAGGCGCATTAGTAAATCGCCCATATTTCGTTTATCCCTATGGATATCCTGGTTATCCTGGACCACCATACTATTACTAGTGTTGAAAAAATATCTAAGAGAAAGAGCTCCGTAAATGTTAGACATGGATCATACATTTACGGGGTGTTTTTTTTATGCAAGGGAAATTTAATTTGGTCAAGCTCTAAAGCTCTAAATTAAAAGAATGCTTGGCATGATCGATTTCGATAAAGGGAAGAAGGAACGGCGATAGAATATAGAATAGGGAAGAGGAGTATATTTACTTGGAGGGATTTGAATGATCGAAGGAACATTGCTTAAGTCGTTGGGGATTGAGATAACCTTAGTCGAAAAAGGAAAAGTGTGCGCCACGATGCCAGTTGATGGACGGACTCGTCAGCCATTTGGCATTTTGCATGGAGGGGCTTCCGTTGCATTGGCAGAGACGGTTGCGAGCATTGGAGCTTACGAATTGGTTGATAAGGAAAACGAGATTGTGGCGGGTCTTGAAATTAATGCCAATCATGTAAGGTCAAAATCCGACGGTATTGTAACTGCTGTTGGAACAGTGATTCATCAAGGTAAAACAACACAGGTATGGGATATTAAAATAACTGATGAACAGGACCGACTTATTTGCGTATCCAGATGTACCATAGCCGTATTGAAAAAGAAATAGAAGAGAAAGGGAGGAACCATTTCCCTCCTTCATTTCTTTTATTTGTTATAAAATTTAAAAAATTCATCCTGATTACATGCTATAATGTAAGAAATAAGCACAATTTTTTGTCCATGTTTCTTTATATACTGTAGTATAAATTACTTGTAAAAAGGTGGTGAACAAATTGACAGCAGAGTGCCAATATTTATTTATTGATTTTGAATTTACAATGCCAGAAGAGAATGTCCGGGTAAAGGATTTCTATCCGGAAATTATTGAAGTTGGGATTGTGGCTGTAATGAATGAACAAATTATCAGGCAGTTTTCCTCCTTTGTAACTCCGCTTAAATTCCCTATCCTTTCTGAACGTTGTAAGTCATTCTTACATATTACACAGGAGCAAGTTGACAAGGGACTATCTTTTTATGATTTTATTCGAAAACTGGAGGAGTTTAATAACGATTCGGTTGAAACAACAATTGTAACTTGGGGGAATATGGATATGAAGGTTCTGCGTCAAAATTGTCTGGCAGCCGGGGTACCATTTCCTTTTCAGGCCGAAGAATTGGATCTTTCCATGGAATATAAGAGGTTCTTTGGCAACCAGAATCAAACAGGTCTTTGGAAGGCTGTACAAGAGTATGGCAAGGAAGGGACAGGCAGGCATCACCGTGCACTTGATGATGCATTAACAACCTATAATATATTCAAATTGGTTGAAAAGGATAAACAATATTTAGAGAAACCGAAACCAACGACAATTGGTGACAGGGTAGATTTCTCCAAGCTATTAAATGATTTTGCATGAAAGGCCAAATCGCTCAATGGGATTTGGCCTTACTTATTTATTGAAAGTAATCTTTTTCAAGTGATTCCACCATTTTTAAGCTCATTTCGGCCCATTTTGATTCGTTTTCTTTTAATTCCATTTTCATTTTATCCACAGCTTCTCTTAGTGACGTTTTATACTCAGGAATGTCCCCTTCATACAGTTTAACCATTTGTTTTGGGATGTTAGCTTGTTCTCGATAGCTTAGTGCTCGTCTTTCATGAAAAAAGAGGACATCAGCTTCCTTAGGATGATGTAAATCGCCTTGCATTGGATGTTTTAGGACTGCCAATACTCTGACTAAATAATGTTGTGGACGGATATCCGTAATTTCTCCGATATATTTCCCCGTTTTATAGATACCTGTTACTTTAGAGCCAATTTGTAATTCTGCCACTAGAATACCCCCAATCATTTTCCACGTCATGCTACTTTCATTTTATAATGAAAAAGAATAAATGAAAAACTCGGTGCCAAATTTTGAATGAGATTAAAGAGAAAAATTAGAGGGAATATATAATTTAATGAGAAAGAGAATATTTTTGCCAATCATTATAATGGTTTTAATGCTTGCTGCATGTGGGCCAGGCAATATGAAAGAAGAAGTCAAAACAAATACTGTTACGCAAAAAACGGAACAGAAGGAAGGTGACCTGCTAGTGGCAAATACAGTTTATCCTCAGATGACTACTGAAGTATTAGAGAACGAAAGACTAGCGGAAATAGAAACTACAATGGGAAATATAAAAATAAAACTATTTCCAGAGTACGCTCCAAAAGCTGTGGAAAACTTTATTAAACATAGTGAGGAAGGTTATTATGATGGGTTGATTTTTCACAGGGTAATAAAAGATTTTATGATTCAAGGCGGCGATCCTAACGGCAATGGAACAGGTGGCGAAAGCATTTGGGGAAAACCATTTGAGGATGAGTTTTCAAAAAACCTGTTTCATTTCCGTGGAGCTTTTTCAATGGCGAATTCTGGTCCAAATACAAACGGCAGCCAATTTTTTATTGTCCAAAGTACTAAGCTTGATCGTTCTTTGAAGAAGAAGATGGAAGACGCTGGATATCCGAAAGAAATCATCGATGCTTATGCAAAACATGGGGGAACTCCTTGGCTTGATGGGGCCCACACTGTTTTTGGCCATGTGATCGAAGGTATGGATGTCGTTGATCAAATAGCGGAAACGAAGGTTGATGCCAAGGATAAGCCTGAAAAAGATGTATTTATTAAAAAGATTAATGTACTTAAATAAGAAATGAACTCAATCCATGGAATGAAACAGATTTTATTGTTATAATTGGAGAATTAGAGCAGGTCTCTTTAGAAAGGGAGAATCAAATGTTTCATCCATTTATCCTATCCTTATTTTTATATTTTCCAGAGGATAAATCCGAATATTTTCCGGCACTTATCAGTTTTTCCATTTTCTTAATTGCAGCCATCTTTACTATGAGATGGATCATTAGGATATCCAAACGGGAAGCTCAAAAGGCAAAGGAATTGGAAGAGAAAATTAATCAACAATCTGCAAGAAAGGACAGCTAATGCATGCTGTTCTTTTTTTGCCCATTTTCATTTTAATAGGACATCCATCTAAGCTTATCCCATTCATTGTACATACACTACCATGAGACAATGAAGGAGGGATTCAGCAATGGACAAAAGACAGTTTGGAACATTTCCGGGGCAGTTTGGGCAGCAAATGGGCTACCCGCAAATGACTGGATATCCACAGCATGTCTATCATATGGGTGGACACTATCCTAGTTTTGGGGGTCATCACCAACAGTTTCCGCATTTTGGCCATCATCATGGTCACCATCATGGTCACCATCATGGTCACCATTTCGGACATCACCATGGGTACCCGGGAGGCTACCACCATGGATTTCCGTATGGCATGATGCCATCTTATGGCCAGCGGAAAGAAGACAAATAAATTTTTAGCCAAGTGTCATTTTATAACCTCATAAATATTAAAGTTTTTGCCCCATCATTGTGGGGCATTTTTTTATGAGAAAATCCTTGTATATTCTTGATTTCTTGTCCGTTTTTTCCGAAAATGAGTGTAATAAATTAACAAGGACTGGGAAATTACATGATGGAAAACAAATTATTTTATTCAGACCCATACATAAGTACCTTTACAGCAAAAGTTTTAAAACAAGAGCAGGATGAGTTGGGCAGGTGGTATGTAGTCTTAAACCAAACGGCTTTTTATCCTACTGGAGGCGGACAGCCATTTGATACAGGAATTATTGATGAAAAAAGGGTAATTAACGTAGAAGAAATAAGCGGAGAGATTCGACATTTTTTGGATGGACCAATCTCTAATTGTGAAAAAATAGTCCAGGGTCAAATAGATTGGGATCGACGTTTTGATCATATGCAGCAGCATGCCGGCCAACATATTCTTTCAGCCGCTTTTGAAAGCTTATTTGCATACAAAACAGTTGGGTTTCACTTAGGTGAAAAAATAGTCACGATTGATCTTGAAACCGAACAATTAACAAAGGAGGAGGCTAAAAAAGCGGAGCAACTGGCAAACCAAATTATTTTGGAAAATAGGCCCATTCAAGTGAAGTGGGTGACCGAGCAGGAGTTATCCCAGTACCCACTACGTAAAGCTCCAAAGGTGAAAAAAGACATTCGGCTTGTTATCATTCCGGATTTTGATTACAATGGCTGCGGAGGCACACATCCAAAAACTACCGGTGAAGTAAGAGGAATTAAAATTTTGGGATGGGAACGGCAAAAGAAGAAAATTCGCCTTCAATTTGTTTGCGGCGAACGTGTTCTACTCCAATTGGAAAACAAACATAATGTATTATTATCGTTAACGAAGCTATTAAATGCCCCAGAACAGGAACTGGAACAAGCGGCTGTGCGGATCATCGATGCTAGAAAAGAGCAAGAAAAGACGATCGAACTGCTCCAGGATCAGTTACTGCAATACGAGGCAAAGGAATTATTATCAAACGGTCCTCCCAATCATATGATTGGCAAAGTTTTTAAAAATCGTACGATACAAGAATTGCAAAAGCTAGCTCGTTTTATTACAGTAGTGAATGAAGCTTCTATGGCTATTCTTGTTTCCGAAAGCGAAAATCGACTACAGTTGGTTTGTGCCCGAGGTGCAGCCAGAACAGAAAATATGAAACACGTCATTGAAACTGTCCTACCGCATATTGGCGGAAAAGGTGGGGGAAATGATTCCTTCGCTCAAGGTGGAGGAGAGGCGAGAATTTCGGGACAAGAGTTGTTAGAAGTTGTGTGGAGGACTATGAAAATAGAAGCAAAGTGATTGTTTGAGTGGGAAATTCTCTCAAGCATCAACTTTCAATATAAGCTTAATAATTAACAGCAAGAAGGGATGGTTCAGTTTGAAAAAACAACAAGTTGGTGTCGTCGGAGTTGGCGTAATGGGGCGGAGTTTAGCTTTGAATTTTGAAAGCAAAGGCTTTTCCGTTTCTATCTATGATCTTTCTGCTGAAAAGGTCAATGAAATTTTAGAGAGTAATAAAGGAAAAAACATTGTCGGAACAACAAATATCGAACAATTCGTTCAATCTTTAGAAACACCAAGGAAAATTTTGTTAATGGTGAATGCTGGTGAAATTACAGATAAAGCAATAGAGTCCTTGATCCCTTATTTAGACAAAGGAGATATCCTCATTGATGGAGGGAATAGTTTTTACAAAGATACGATTCGAAGAAATACATACCTTGCAGAGAAGGGTATTCTCTTTATCGGTGCCGGTGTTTCCGGCGGTGAGGAAGGGGCATTAACAGGTCCAGCGATCATGCCAAGCGGTCAAAAAGAAGCCTATGAGCATGTTGGTCCTCTTCTAACGGCCATTTCAGCAAAAGTAAATGGTGAGCCATGTTGTACATATATCGGGCCTAATGGAGCTGGCCACTATGTGAAAATGGTCCATAATGGTATCGAATATGGAGATATGCAGCTTATTTGTGAGTCCTATCATTTAATGAAGTCTTTGCTTGGATTATCTGCAGAAGAGCTTCATGAAGTATTTAAAGAATGGAACCAAGGGG
Organism: Neobacillus sedimentimangrovi; assembly: GCF_010614825.1. Lineage (NCBI taxonomy): Bacteria > Bacillati > Bacillota > Bacilli > Caryophanales > Bacillaceae > Neobacillus > Neobacillus sedimentimangrovi. The sequence goes on along the minus strand of NZ_JAAFZF010000028.1, from coordinate 10,708 downwards.
AACTTGATAGCTATTTGATTGAAATTACAGCTGATATCTTTACAAAAATGGATCCGGAAACAGGACAGCCATTAGTAGATGTTATTCTAGATAAAGCTGGTCAAAAAGGAACCGGAAAATGGACAAGTCAGAGTGCATTGGATTTAGGTGTTCCTCTATCAATGATTACGGAATCCGTTTTTGCTCGATTCTTGTCTGCAATGAAAGAGGAGCGCGTGAAGGCTAGCGAGATTCTTAAAGGACCAAAAGAAAATAAATTTATTGGCAATAAAAAGGAATTTATCGAGCTAATTCGTAAAACCTTATATTTCAGTAAAATCATTTCTTATGCCCAAGGGTTTTCTCAATTTAAAGTGGCATCAGAAGAATATAATTGGGATCTAAAACCTGGTGAAATTGCAAAGATTTTCCGTGGCGGTTGTATTATTCGTGCAGCCTTCCTGCAAAATATTATGGATGCATATGAACGAAATCCGGAATTGGAGAATTTGTTGCTTGATTCTTATTTCCAAGGAATAACCGCTGATTATCAAGATGCAGCTAGGGAAGTGGTGGCAACTGCTATAAAAGCAGGAATTCCAGTTCCAGGGCTTGCTAGTGCACTTTCTTATTATGATAGCTATCGCACCAGTGTGTTACCTGCCAATCTGCTACAGGCTCAAAGGGATTACTTCGGTGCCCATACGTATCAACGAATTGATAAGGAAGGAAGCTTCCACACAGAATGGCTTGAAAAGTAAAAAAGTGAGGCTGACCCAAAAGGTTCTTAAAAAGGACTTTTTTGGGGATCAGCCTTTTTTTCATGTACATAAGAAAATTGCTTTATTCAAAAGTTTGGTCGTAGGGACATAACGAAAATATATCTTTTTTTATATCGAGTTTCAAGTTTCCTTTTCCACACAGTTAATTGGAGTGGAGGTCACGCACACTTGTTCACGAGCCCACTATGCTTGCGAAAAGTAAAGCTTTTAAAACGGATTGATAGAGTAAACAAAAAAGGGTGTCCTAAAAAGTTATCCTTTTAGGACACCCCCATTTGCTTTAAGTAAGAGCTTTTTTTAAACGGTTTAATCCTTCAATTAAATAATCTCTCGGACATGCAATATTCATACGGACAAAGCCATTTCCACCAGGTCCGTATTTTGGTCCTGGTTCCAGGGCCAGCTTTCCTTTTTCAAGAAGCAATTGCCGCAGTTCTTCATCACTCAAACCATGTTCCCGGCAATCGAGCCACAGCAGATAGGTGCCTTCTGGCTCCATACAAGAAATTTTGGGAAGATGTTTTTTAAGAAAGGCAATAGCATAGTTTTTGTTTTCCTCTAGATAATCAATTAGTTCTTCTAGCCATGCTTCTCCTTCACGATAAGCGGCCTCCATGCTGACAATTCCAAAGATATTTAAGCCGAAGTTACCTTGTCGTTTTTGTACCTGGTTAAACTGTTTTCTTAATGTAGGATTTTTAATTATGGCCACAGCGGAGTGCAATCCTGCAAGATTAAACGTTTTACTTGGTGCAACAAAGGTGACCGTTTTTTCTGAAATCTCATCTGATATGGATGCCATAGGTGTATGCTTATAAGCCTTATAAACGAGATCGGAGTGAATCTCATCGGAAAGGATGAGGCAATTGTATTTTAGACATAATTCTCCGATTTTCAATAATTCCTCTTTGGTCCAAACCCTGCCGCCGGGATTATGTGGATTGCATAATATAAAAACCTTGCAACCTTCTTTTAATGCCGATTCAAAACCAGCAAAATCCATTTTATATTTATTTCCTTCAAGAATTAGTGGAGAATTGACTACTTTACGGTTATTCTTTTCAACCATGTCAAAGAATGGTGTGTAAACAGGTGATTGAATGATGATCCGATCTCCTTCGTTCGTGAAGGACGTTATAGCGGTGCTGATGGCTTGAACAACTCCCCCACAATAGGAAAGCCATGAAGGTTTTACTTCCCACTGGTGTCTTTTAAATAACCATTCAACAATGGCTTGGGATGTGGTGTTAGGTACAAAAGTATAGCCCAAGATGCCATGGTCCAAACGTTTTTTCAGCGCGTCGAGGACGGCTTTTGGCGGCTTAAAATCCATATCGGCCACCCACATTGGCCATAAATCCTCTTCTCCAAAAATTACTTTCGTTAGCTCCCATTTCACAGAGGCTGTCTTTGAACGGTCTATTTTTTCATCAAACACTGACATAATCTTGCCTCCTATATCTTTTATAACTGTCTTATATTTATGATAAAATATTTCTTAAAGAATGGAAAAATTTTAGGGGCGAAAAAATGAGAAAAGAAGTTCAAACGAATCTTAAGTTGGTGGATCTTTTAAATGATTGGAATCCATTTGGATTGGAAAAAGGAGATTACGATACGGAAATGGTGGATGTCATCCAAGCTGTTTATGAGTTGGATGATTCCGTTAAGTTAGCAAAGAGAATACAGCATATTTATGAATTCTCATTTGAGAAGGTAATTCCAATGGAAAAATGTTTAAAAATAGCTGAGGCCTTATTGGTAGTGAAAGAAAGCAATTCCTGCAATTTATAAACAAAAAAAGTGAACATTCCGATCGACGGATGTCCACTCAAAAAGGGGGGAATACTAGAAAGCTTATGGTCTAAGGTTAACCAAAATTTCCCTCTTTTATACTTTTTTTCACACAAAAATGAAAAAATATATAAAACGGGCGCTTTTAGCGTTTTATATATTTTGTTTTTTCAAAAGTTCGGAAGTAGGTATATCAAGTACTGTAGATAGCTTTAAAATCGTTTGATTGCTAGGAATTTGTTCCCCTGATTCGTATTTTTCTACCGTATGTGTTCCTACCCTTAATTTTTGGGCAAGCTCCTCTTTTGTCAGATTTCGTCTTTCACGTGCAGCTTTAATCGTATGACCAATGGTAATCATACAGTTATTCACCCCCGAGTAAGATCGTTTCCTACTATTATTTTATCATGGAATTCTTTTATTTTTTTAATGTGATTTTGTCCATTTTGTTACGAACTGTTAAATGATCGTTTGTTTATTTCGTTATAAAGAGAAGCGTTTTTTTGATAATTGAAGTTTGGTGTGTTATAATTTTTTAATGCGTATAAAAGGGAACTATAATTAATTTACTTAGGAGTGTTTTCATGTCACAAAAATTTGAAACAGGAAGTGTAATTACTGGTAAGGTGACCGGGATCCAACCATACGGTGCGTTTGTTGCACTGGACGAAAATACACAAGGTCTTGTTCATATTTCAGAAATTACGTACGGCTATGTGAAAGATATTCATGATCATTTAAAAGTTGGTGATGAAATTAAGGTAAAAATTTTATCAGTAGATGAAGAGGCAGGAAAAATAGGCCTTTCCATCAAAGCAACCGAAGAGCCTCCTGTACAGCAGACTGTTCGTTCAAGAAAACCCCGTAAGCGTCAGGCTGCAGCCATTGTTGCTGAGGGAGACGGTTATCAAGGCTTTAATACATTAAAAGAAAAGCTTCAGGAATGGATTGATCAATCCCAGCGTGAAGATTTAATAAAAAAATAATGAAAAAACAGCCTAGGAACTTCCAAAGAAAAAGTACCGGGCTGTTTTTTTATTAGGCTCTGTTGACTGACACCTATGACAGTTTATGACTGTCAAAATTTAGTGTTTAGCCCTTATTCAATGGATAGGATAGTTGAAGATTAAGAGAGATAGAGTGCGATACGAAAAAACTTAATAAAGCTATTTAGTCTGGGGGGAACTAAAATGCTAACGATAATGGAAAATGTAAAGGGTAAACGATATAAAGAACTAATTGATTTATTATCCAGAAATTGCAATATCTTTGCTTTTGTTGAGAATAGACAAATGATGGAGATTGAAGATGAACGCCTTGCTTATATTGACATTTTGATCGCACCTATTGAAGAACACCTTATTGAGAGAAAAATTCAACAAGAATGGGAAACGACAAAACTTCTTGAAGATACAGCATACGTTTTTTATTTCGCTTTAAACAATGTTACAAGGCAATTTTTAAAAGAACGTAGCAAATCTCTTTTTGATTGGATCAGTCCCAAATTACCAGAGGACTTAATGTTTTACAAAGATGGTAAGTGCCTGTTAGCCTCCTGTTCACATGAAGGATTTTTCTTGGTTGAAGAAAATATATGGAACAGCTTTTTATTAAAGAAACGGGGTCGTTAGTAAACATAAATAAATAGGGTGTCCAAAAAATATTATTCATTTATCAACATTAAAATTTAACAGAGACTTTTATTAAAAATCTTATAGGTTACAGATTAAAATCTTATAGGTTTACCGATTCATTCTTTTATCGTTGTGGGCTACAATAAATATGGATGGACATACATAAGTTTGAAATGGAGGAATGGAATTATGCGTGGCAATAGAAATACACAAAGTATTATTGAACAAACAGAGAAATATGGAGCACACAATTATCATCCCCTTCCAATTGTCATTTCAAAGGCAGAAGGAGTTTGGGTAGAAGACCCAGAAGGAAACAAATATATGGATATGTTAAGTGCCTATTCTGCTGTCAACCAGGGGCATCGCCATCCAAAAATAATTCAAGCATTGAAGGAACAAGCAGATAAAGTAACATTAACCTCCCGCGCTTTCCACAATGACCAGCTTGGACCATGGTATGAAAAAATATGCAAAATGACGAACAAAGAGATGGCTCTACCGATGAATACGGGTGCTGAGGCAGTAGAAACAGCCATCAAGGCGGCCCGCCGCTGGGGTTATGATGTGAAAGGTATCGCTGAAAACCAGGCTGAAATTATTGGTTGTGTTGGGAATTTCCATGGACGGACGATGGCCGCTGTTTCTTTATCTTCTGAGGATGAGTATAAGCGGGGATTCGGTCCTATGCTTCCAGGGATTAAATTGGTCCCATATGGTGATTTAAATGCCTTAAAAGAATCCATTACTCCTAATACCGCCGCATTTTTAATTGAGCCGATCCAAGGGGAGGCCGGTATTATCATACCGCCAAAAGGCTATTTGAAGGCAGCGTATGAGTTGTGTAAAGAAAATAATGTATTATTTATCGCTGATGAAATCCAAGCTGGGCTGGGACGTACTGGGAAGATGTTTGCTTGTGAATGGGAAGGATTTGAACCGGACATGTATATTTTAGGAAAGGCGCTAGGGGGCGGTGTTTTCCCAATTTCTTGTGTGGTCGCAAACAAAGATATATTAGGCGTATTTAATCCTGGGTCCCATGGTTCGACTTTCGGTGGCAATCCGATGGCTTGTGCTGTTTCTATTGCTGCGCTTGATGTTCTAATAGAGGAGAAGCTTGCTGAAAAATCCCAAGAGCTTGGTGAGTATTTTATTAGTAAGTTAAAAGAAATCAAAAATCCTATTATTAAGGAAATTCGTGGCCGAGGTTTGTTTATTGGCATGGAATTAAAAGAGGCAGCAAGACCATATTGTGAGCAGTTAAAAGAAGAAGGACTTTTATGTAAGGAAACACATGATACCGTTATTCGTTTTGCTCCACCTCTTGTGATTACAAAAGATGAGCTGGATTGGGCCATTGAAAGAATTCATAAAGTATTAAGTTAGGTAGTCTAAAAAAAGAGGGCATAAACAAGGACGATTTTTATCAAAGTCGGGGGACCAAAATGGGGATAATGGATGAAGAAGAAATCGAAAAACAAATGGAAAGCCTTCTTATTTCAACACAGAGGGTTATTCAAAATGTCCTACATAAGCTTGGGTACTCACAAGAGATGTTCCACTTACTCGCGGAACCTTTAAGAACTCTCGTGGTCCGAATCCCTGTCCATATGGATGATGGTTCGAAAAAGGTATTTACAGGTTATCGTGTGCAGCATATGGACTCGGTTGGACCGACGATGGGGGGGATCCGTTTTCACCCAAAAATAGATAAGGACGAAATAAAGGCATTGGCAATTTGGATGAGTATGAAATGTGGAATTGCCGATCTGCCTTTTGGGGGAGGAAAAGGCGGTGTCATTTGTAATCCAAGGACTATGTCTATGGGTGAACTGGAACGACTGAGCCGGGGATACGTCCGAGCCATTAGTCAAGTGGTAGGTCCGACAAAGGATATCTTGGCACCTGATATGTATACCAATTCGCAAATAATGGCTTGGATGCTGGATGAATATAACCGTCTAAAGCAAGTCGGATCACCAAGTTTTATAACTGGGAAACCACTCTCACTTGGGGGATCATCATGCCGGGATACTGCCGGAGCAATGGGAGCTGCTATATGTATAGAGGAAGCCGCCGAAAAAGTCGGAATTCCTATTAAAGGGGCGCGGGTCATTGTCCAAGGCTTCGGAAATGCCGGGGGTTATTTAGCAAAATTCCTGTCTGATGAAGGGGCAAAGATAGTTGGTATTTCCGATGTTTATGGAGCCCTTTATGACCCCAATGGGCTTCCAATTGACTACCTATTAGAACGTCGTGATAGTTTTGGGACGATTACAACATTATTCGAAGGAGCCATTTCAAATGAAGAACTTCTTGAGCAAGATTGTGATATTTTAATTCCTGCGGCCATTTCTAATCAAATCACTGAGGAAAATGCTCCTAATATTAAAGCAAAATTGATAGCGGAAGTTGCTAATGGTCCGACCACACTAGAGGCGACAACGATTCTTGCCGAACGGGGAATCGTTATTGTTCCTGATTTATTAACAGGTGCTGGGGGAGTCATTGTTTCCTATTTTGAATGGGTACAGAATAACCAAGGTTTTTATTGGAGTAAGGAAGAAGTTAAAGAGAAACTGCGAGAAAAGATAACCACTTCTTTTCAAGAAGTATTTAAAACGGCTGAACGACGAAAGATGAACATGCGCCTTGCTGCTTATATGACGGGAGTGAGAAAAATGGCGGAGGCGGCTCAGTTTAGAGGTTGGATTTAATTTCTTTAGGATATGGCACCTAAACTAATGAATTAAAGGAGAGGAATCAGTTGCAAAACTTTATTTTTCAAAACCCTGTAAAATTAATTTTCGGAAAAGGACAAATTGAGCAATTAAAAGTTGAAATTCCCCGCTATGGGAAAAAGGTATTGTTGGTTTATGGTGGCGGTAGCATTAAACGAACAGGCTTATATGATCAAGTAATAGCCATCTTAAATGAAATTGGAGCACAAGTGTTTGAACTGGCCGGAGTAGAACCTAATCCCCGTGTTTCTTCCGCTCGGAAAGGAGTGGATATCTGTAAACGCGAGGGAATCGAGTTTATTTTAGCTGTAGGCGGTGGTAGTGTTATTGATTGCAGTAAATTGATTGCCGCCGGGGCCAAATATGACGGCGATCCTTGGGACATTGTTATCAAAAAGGCTGTTGCCAAGGAAGCTTTACCATTTGGGACTGTATTGACATTAGCAGCAACGGGTTCCGAAATGAATGCCGGATCGGTGATCACAAACTGGGAGACAAAGGAAAAATATGGGTGGGGTAGTCCAGTTACTTTTCCTAAGTTCTCAATTCTGGATCCGGTTTATACCTTTACAGTCCCAAGGGATCAAACAATTTATGGCATTGTTGATATGATGTCCCATGTTTTGGAACATTATTTTCACCTTGAAGAAAATACCGATTTTCAGGACCGTATGTGTGAGTCCTTGCTGTTGACTGTTATGGAAACCGCTCCAAAATTACTAGAGGATCTTGAAAATTATGAACACCGAAAAACAATCCTATATTGCGGAACAATGGCATTAAATGGGATTTTAAATATGGGCTATCGCGGTGACTGGGCGACCCATAATCTGGAGCATGCTGTATCGGCTGTTTATGATATTCCTCATGGAGGCGGGCTTGCCATCCTATTCCCGCATTGGATGGAGCATACTCTTCATGTGAAGCCTGAGCGGTTTAAACAGCTGGCTGTGAGGGTATTTGGGGTGAACCCTGAAGGAAAAACGGCTGAAGAGGCGGGGCTTGAAGGCATTCGTAAGCTACGCGAGTTCTGGAATCAGATTGGAGCCCCATCACGATTGGCGGATTACGACATAGATGACAGCAACATTGATCTAATGGCGGACCGTGCAATGGCAAATGGAGAATTCGGTAACTTTAAGAAACTGAACCGGGATGATTGCTTAGCCATTTATCGTGCGTCCTTATAATATTGGGAGCTCAGGTTTTTTACTGAGCTCCTTTTTCGACAAAATTCCTCCCTCTGTAAAAAAATGCTCGAAATTGGTTGCGTTTACATAAGTGACTTCGCCTTGATTATCCATCTCTCATTGTTTAAAGTGGTTATTGAAAATAAAATTTTGGAGGATCATGTATGACACACGTTCGTTTTGATTATTCAAAGGCCCTCTCCTTCTTTGGAGAACATGAACTTACATATTTACGTGATGCTGTGAAAGTTGCTCACCATTCCCTTCATGAAAAAACGGGTGCAGGGAATGACTTTTTAGGCTGGATTGAGCTCCCAACGAATTATGATAAAGAGGAATTTGCCCGAATTCAAAAAGCAGCAGAGAAAATTAAGTCTGATTCTGATGTGCTGATTGTTATCGGTATTGGCGGTTCCTACCTCGGCGCTAGAGCCGCTATTGAAATGTTGCAACATAGCTTTTATAATGCTTTGCCAAAGGAAAAGAGGAAGACTCCGCAAATTATTTTTGCCGGAAATAATATTAGTTCCACTTATATGAGAGATATTATGGATCTTCTCGACGGAAAAGATTTTTCCATTAATGTCATTTCCAAATCAGGAACGACCACTGAGCCAGCCATTGCTTTCCGTATATTCCGTAAATTATTAGAGGAAAAATACGGTGTGGAAGAAGCACGTAAACGAATCTATGCAACAACAGACAAGGCTCGCGGGGCATTAAAAACATTAGCAAGTGAAGAAGGCTATGAAACGTTTGTGATTCCGGATGATGTTGGTGGACGTTATTCAGTTTTAACTGCTGTTGGTTTGCTACCGATTGCTGTCAGCGGAGCAGATATTGAAAAAATGATGGCTGGTGCAGCAAAAGCACAGGAAGATTTCAGCGAATCCGAGCTTGAATCTAACCCTGCCTATCAATATGCGGCTGTAAGAAATGTTTTATATAACAAAGGCAAAACGATTGAAATGCTCGTTAACTATGAGCCAGGGTTACAATATTTCTCTGAATGGTGGAAGCAGTTGTTTGGTGAAAGTGAAGGAAAAGACCAAAAAGGAATTTTCCCGGCTTCAGCAAATTTCTCCACTGATTTACATTCATTAGGTCAGTATGTTCAAGAAGGCCGTCGCGATTTATTTGAAACTATTATCAAAGTTGATCAGCCTCGCCATGAGCTAACCATTGAGGCGATGGACAACGATTTGGATGGACTAAATTACTTGGCAGACAAGACTGTTGATTTTGTAAATAACAAAGCATTTGAAGGTACCATGCTAGCACATACGGATGGTGGCGTACCAAACTTAATCGTTACTATTCCAGCCATGGATGAGTATACTTTCGGTTATCTTGTGTACTTCTTTGAAAAAGCTTGTGCGATGAGCGGATACTTGCTAGGGGTTAATCCATTTGATCAGCCAGGTGTAGAAGCTTATAAAGTCAATATGTTTGCCCTATTAGGGAAACCTGGATATGAAGAGAAAAAAGCAGAGCTTGAAAAACGATTAAAATAATAAAAAAAGCAGGTCGAAACTAAATCAACAGGTTCTCTTTTGGGAGGGAAACTTCATATTTTAAAGTTAAATCGAATTAGAATTAACATTTAAAATAACACTTAGAATCGCAAAGGGGCTGTCCGGAAAGTGGTATTTCAGCCGAAATCTTTATAAAAGCAAAACCCAAGAATGCTGTTAAATCAACATTCTTGGGTTTTTAATTTGGGTTCATTTTTCTCTTAAATGGACTTTTTAGACAGCCCCTTTATGTGCGCCCGGCATGGGTGTAGTCTATAGGGTGAAAGTCCCGAGCCATGAAGGCAGTAGTAATGGTTAGCTTAGCGCAAGGGTGTCCGTGGTGACATGGAATCTGAAGGAAGCGGGCGGCAAACCTCCGGTCTGAGGAACACGAACTTCATATAAGGCTAGGTACCACTGGATGAGTCTGCATAACAAGACAAAGTCCTTACTGCCGAAGGTGGTACAGAGTAAATGAAGCAGATAGATGGAGGGAAAGACTGCACTCTTACCCGGGGAGGTCTGATTGAAACGCCAAGTACACTTGGTAACCTATCCAGCAATGGATAGCTGAACAATCAGAAGTCAGCAGAAGTCATAGTACCATTCTAACTCGAGAAAGAATGGGAAGGACTGAACTATTAAGAAAGAATGAAATCTGTACATTCGGTTATTGTGTTGAACACAGACAATCCGAAAGGACTTACCTAAAGGAGGAAGCGGTGAATCCGCCGGGAACTTTAGGAGGGTGGAGCAAGAGCCGGCATAAACAGAATCTTCATTCGCGTGGAGAGGAATAACATCATGTTAATGGAACGAATCTTATCACGGGAAAATCTTTTAACTGCCCTAAAACGGGTAGAGCAGAACAAAGGAAGTCACGGCATAGATGGAATGTCCGTAAAATCCCTACGACGACATCTCTATGAGAACTGGGATTCCCATCGGGAAGCTTTAAGAACAGGTGACTATGAACCTTCTCCCGTCCGCCGTGTCGAAATCCCGAAACCAAGCGGAGGGGTAAGGCTTTTAGGAATACCAACTGTGATAGATCGTTTCATTCAACAGGCG
>NZ_JAAFZF010000027.1:0-40864 GCF_010614825.1 Neobacillus sedimentimangrovi | reverse complement strand
TTACTCTGTATCACCTTCGGCAGAAAGGGCTTTGTTTTGTCATGCAAACTCACCCAGTGATACCTAGCCTCATATGAAGTTCGTGTTCCTCAGACCGGAAGTTTGCCGCTCGCTTCCTTCAGATTCCGCGTCACCACGGACACCCTTGCGTTAAGCTAACTGCTACTTCTGCCTTCGCAGCTCGGGACTTTCACCCTATAGATTACACCCATGCCGGGCGCACACAAAAAAGGATTGCCGTTTTAAACGTGCAATCCTTCTCGAAAATGCTAGGGTCGTTCAAAATTATACCATAATTTTACAAATATTATTCGTAAACTCTACTGGATCTTCGATTGGGAGCCCTTCAATAAGAAGCGCTTGGTTGTATAATAATCCAGTATATAGTGTCAATCGATCTTTATCTTTTTCAAAGGCATCCTTCAATGATTGGAACACCTCATGGTTAACGTTGATCTCCAACACCTTATCAGCTTTAACATTTTGACTGTTTGGCATCGCATTTAAAATCTTTTCCATTTCAATGGATAAAGCGCCATCGGTAGTCAAGCAGACAGGATGTGATTTCAGACGTTTGGAGATACGAACATCTTTGACTTTCCCATCAAGAACCTTTTTCATAAAGTCAAACAGTTCTTTATGTTCTTTTTCCTCAGCAGCAGTATCTTCTTGCTTGTCATCCGCGTCCAAACCTAAATCTCCGCTTGAAACGGATTTAAATTCCTTATCTTTATAAGACATTAACATACGTATAGCAAATTCATCGATATCGTCCGTGAAGTATAAAATTTCATAGCCTTTATCTGCGACAAGCTCGGTTTGAGGTAGTTTTTCAATACGTTCATTTGTTTCGCCGGTTGCATAGTAAATATATTTTTGATCTTCAGGCATTCTAGAAACATATTCATCTAAAGTAACAAGTTTCTTTTCTTTAGAAGAATAGAACATTAAGAGATCTTTTAATTCCTCTTTATGTGCACCAAAATCGCTATAAACGCCAAATTTCAGCTGTCTACCAAATGACTGATAAAATTTCTCATATTTCTCTCTGTCATTTTTCAATAGGTTTAATAACTCACTTTTAATTTTCTTATTAATATTTTTGGCAATTAGCTTTAATTGGCGATCATGTTGTAACATTTCTCTTGAAATGTTCAGTGATAAATCTTCTGAATCTACCATACCCTTAACAAAAGAGAAATAATCAGGTAATAGATCCGCACATTTATTCATAATCAAGACTCCACTTGAATACAGCTCCAAGCCTTTTTCATATTCGGCTGTATAATAATCGAATGGAATCTTTTCTGGAATGTATAAAATGGCTTGATAACGTACCGCACCATCTACATTAATATGGATGTGTTTAAGCGGTTTATCAAATCCGTAATGTTTTTCTGAATAGAAATTATTGTAATCTTCCTCAGTCAATTCTTTTTTATTTTTTCGCCAAATTGGAACCATGCTGTTAATGGTTTCTTCTTCTTTGTATTGCTCATATTCTGACTCGCTGCCTTCTTTGAGCCTGCTTTTTGTCACATCCATCTTAATTGGATAACGGATGAAGTCAGAGTACTTTTTAATGATGGATTTTAAGCGGTATTCTTCCAAATACTCATCATAATTTTCTTCTTCTGTGTTTTCTTTAATTTTTAAAATAATCTCTGTTCCAACGGATTCTTTTTCACAAGGTTCAATGGTGTAGCCTTCTGCCCCTCTTGATTCCCATTTATAGGCTTCTTTACTACCTAAAGCTTTACTAATAACCGTAACCACATCTGCGACCATAAAGGCGGAATAGAAACCAACACCGAACTGGCCAATGATATCATAACCATCCTTTAGTTCGTTTTCGGTTTTAAATGCCAAAGAGCCACTCTTTGCAATGGTTCCAAGGTTATTTTCAAGCTCTTCTTTCGTCATTCCGATTCCTGTATCGATGATTTTTAATGTACGGCTTTCTTTATCTGCTTCTATTTTTATATAGTAATTGTCTTTGTCAAAAGTTAATGATTCATCTGTTAGCGCTTTATAATATATTTTGTCAATGGCATCGCTTGCATTGGAGATTAACTCTCTTAAAAAAATCTCGCGATGGGTGTAAATGGAATTGATCATCATGTCTAATAACCGTTTGGATTCCGCTTTAAACTGCTTCGTTTCCATTTAAGACCTCTCTCCTTTGTTTTGTAACGTTTACATTCAATCGATTATATATTTAAAAACAATTAGCACTCTATCAATCAGAGTGCTAATCCAATAATTAAATAACATAAAATACCGGTTCCGTCAATAGGACTCCACTAGGTACCAAACTTTCCTTGCCCCCCGCTCACTATCGACTATGTAAGGGAGTCTATCCAATAAGTGAAACTTCCGAACTGCTTATTCGTCACATTCCTCAGGTTTAGACATTTGTAGTAATTCGTTTAGGATCCATTCCATCCGATTCACTTCTGTTTGAATCCTTTCAATATACTTTGAATTCATCTTTTGTTCTGCTTCCATTTGCAAAAGCACTTCTTTTATTGAGGATAATGGGTGATTAATTTCATGGACAATACCGGCTGCCAACTGCCTAGCGGCTGAAAGTTTTTCCGTTTGTAGTAGCATTTCTTGCCTTTTTTTCTTTTCAGTTATATCGCGTATCATAATATGGCGTACAGGTTGATTCTGGTAGATCGCTGGAATCGATTTTATCTCTGCGTAAATGATTTCCCCGTCTTTCCTAATCAGTTTTTCTTCCATTATTTCAGCCGTTTTTCCAGACTCGACCTCTTCCACTCGTTTTCTAACAATGTCGCAGTAAGCATCATCCAAGTAATCATAAACACTTTTTCCAATCAATTCACTTTTATCTTTAGCCCCAATTAATGCGACCGCGGTGTCGTTTGCATAGAGTATCTCCTCTTTCTTTGCAATGACGACTGCATCAGGAGAATGTTCCACGATGGCCATATAAACTTCTTCTCTTTGCCGGAGTTCTTCATTCTGTTTTCTTCTTCTTTCCTTTATTTCGGTGATATCTTTGGCAATCGCATATACCCCAACAATCTCTTCTGAAATGACAATCGGATAGATAGTAATATTGATATCAACGAGTTTTCCACTTTTATGGATGATTTGGCAATCGAAATTTTGCAGTTTTCCTTCCAGCGATTTATAAAAAAAGGAAATAGCTCGATCCAAATGCTCCAATTTGACTACTTTAACATACGACATTTTTGATAGCTCAGAAGCTTCATAACCAAAAATTTGTTCACAAGCTGGATTTAATGGAATGAAATATCCATCCAAATCCATCGCATAAATCGCATCAGAATCACAAGCAAATAAGGATTCATAACTGCTTAGCCCTTTTGACAAATGCTTTTCCAGCAAGATTTTCTTTTTTCGCTTTATATTTGATATAGAACTTGTCATCTCTCTTAAAAAGTTCCTTTCTTTATGATTAAAATTAGCAAAAAGCCAAATTAGAAAAAGTCAAATTTACGACTTCTAATTTGGCTCTTGTCTTAGATCAAGTATTCCTGTCCATCATACTTACGATTTCCCAATCAACAATGATTCTCATTATTACTCCTACTATCTTATAGTAATAGGAAATGGATATTTTATCAACAATCATATTTTAACATGCTTTTACATAAAATAGACAAGCAAAGCTAGTCCAGGGGGAATGAATGTGGCAATAATCCAAAAAATTCTTAAAGTTCCATATCAATAGGATGAAACGATTCATCATTACTTATAGCTGTTTGTTTTTTGGAGCTACTCTACAAGGTATGGCCATGTCCTTGTTTTTATTCCCACATTCCATTCCTTCTGGGGGTGCGGCAGGACTAGCCATATTGATGAACCATTGGTTTAATCTCTCACTCGGTTTTTCCTTATGGTTGGCCAATATTGTCTTTCTCCTATTTGCCTTAAAATTTTTTGGGTTTACATGGACGATTCGGACAATCCTTTCCGTGGCAACCACTTCTATGACAGTTAGTCATTTCACTACCCATATTCCACATATACATACTCATATGATATTAGACTTGATTGCTGGAAGTCTGTTTTTTGGAATCGGGGTAGGGCTATTAATCAGATCAGGTGCCTCTAGCGGGGGAATGGTGATTCCTGCCTTGATGATTGCAAACTATAAGAACTGGAGCCCCGGCAAAGTAATGATGGGGATTAATTTGTTCATCTTTTTATTAACCGCTATGGTCATTGATTATAAAATTGTCCTTTTTGCGGTGATCTGCCAATTTTTCTCAACCAATATTATTGATTTTATCTATCATTTACGATTTGAAAAATTAATGTTCCTGACGGCGAATTGGCGAAGGAGATAGAAGATCCAGTCAGAGGATCTTTCTATCTTCTAAATAGGTGATGATTTTATGGACCGCTTCCTCCATACTCTCACGATTGGATTCAATGATGATCTCTGGATGTTGGGGGATTTCATAGGGAGAAGAAATTCCTGTAAATTCCGAAATTTCTCCTTTTCTTGCCTTTTCGTATAATCCTTTTGGATCACGCTCCTCACATACTTGTATCGGACAGTTTAAGTAAATTTCAATAAACTCTCCTGGTTCAAACATGTTTCGGACTAACTGTCGATCTGCAAGATAGGGAGAAATAAAAGCAGCAGAAACAATTTGGCCACTGTCCACAAAGAGTTTTGCTACTTCCCCAATTCGGCGGATATTTTCCCTTCGATCTTCTTTATTAAATTGTAAATCTCGATTTAATCCATGACGAACATTATCTCCATCCAATACATAACTATGGACTCCTCTCTGATATAAGGCTTGATCAACAGCATTTGCCAAAGTGGACTTTCCTGATCCTGATAAACCAGTAAACCAAAGGACACAACTTTTATGGCCGTTTAAAACATGTCTATCCTCTTTCGTCACTGAAGAGTGATGCCATGTAAGATGATTGCTTTTTCCCATGTTCCTCCCCCCTAATGTTTGTAATATAGTTCCTTCATGCCTTGGATTAATATCTCCACAACCTCCGGACGGCTAAATTCTTTTGGCGGCTGCTCCCCGTTGGATAACATACTTCTCACCTTTGTACCAGAGAGAATGACATGGTATTGAGGATCATGGGGGCATGTTTTTTCAGATGCCATATTTTCGCATTTTTTGCAGTAAAAACTATGTTCAAAAAATAGCGGTTTGATTCCCAACTCCTCCTCACTAAAGTTGGAAAAGATTTTCTGAGCGTCGTACGTACCATAATAATTCCCTACTCCAGCGTGATCTCTTCCCACAATAAAATGAGTGCAGCCAAAATTTTTCCTAACGAGTGCATGAAAAATGGCTTCCCTCGGGCCTGCGTAACGCATTGCTGCAGGGAAAACGGACAAGAACACTCTATTTTTCGGATAATAATGTTCTAATAATACTTGATAACTTTTCATTCGTATTTCACTTGGAATATCATCAGATTTCGTCTCACCCACTAATGGATGTAAAAATAATCCATCAACTGTCTCTAATGCCGTTTTTTGAATGTATTCGTGAGCCCGATGGACTGGATTTCGAGTTTGAAAGCCAACCACCGTTTTCCACCCTAATTTTTGAAACGTTTCTCTTGTCTCTTTCGGGTCTAGAAAATATCGATCAAACATGCCTTTTTCCGGTCTGTTGATAAGGGTAATCGGTCCACCGATGTACACATCTGGCCGTTCAAACAGTTTTTTAACCCCTGGATGTGCGAGTTCAGTGGCTTTATAAACTTTTTCAGCTTCCAGCCTTTTATCTGGATAAAATTTTTCTTTTACCTCCATGACTCCATAGACTTTTTGCTTATAAGTAAGATGAATATGTTCCCCTAATTTTAGCTCTTTCGCTTTATTATGGGGGACGGCCAATGTTATCGGCAGTGACCAAGGAAGACCTGATGTAAGCCTCATATGATATAACACGGATTCATAATCCGCTTCTCCCATAAAACCTTCTAGAGGACTGTATGCTCCATTTGCAATTAATTCTAAATCACTTAGTTCTAATCGACTTAATTCCACATGGTTCAAAGAGGGATCAACTTTTAGATTTTCATTGATTCGATGAATCAGTATTCCTCCGTGTGGGATACTTCTTGTCATTTGCTTCTCCTCCTCAAAAATGAAACGACTCTCTATGTTAGATGGATCCCGCATTCGGTTTTATTATGGCCTGCCCATCTGCCGGCCCGTTGGTTTCCAGGCTCTGATACAGGTGAGGTGCAAGGTGCACAGCCAATACTTGGGTACCCGTTATCATGCAAAGGATTGTATGGAAGTTGATTCAAATCTATATAGGTTAAAACATCCTCCCATGTCCAATGGATCAGTGGACAAATTTTGATCTTATGAAATTTTTCATCTTTATTTATATATTGGGTATTCATTCGGGTGGGCGATTGTTCCCTTCGTAATCCGGAGATCCATGCAAGTGAATTCCTTAATGCTTGCTGTAATGGTACGATCTTCCTCAAATAACAGCATACATTCGGATCACGAAGCCATAACTTTTCCCCATATGTTTTCGCTTGCTCCTCCAATGACATGGTTGGTTTAATAAGGGAAATTTCTAAAGAAGGGTAGCGTTTTTTCACTTTTTCAATTAATTCGTATGTTTCAGGAAAATGGAGACCTGTATCGAGGAAAATAATCTTCGCTTTTTTGTTAATCTTATAAATGAGATCGATTAACACGATCCCTTCTGCTCCAAAACTACATGCATACACAATGTCATCCTTGTATTCCTTATAGGCCCATTTTAAAATATCGAGATAATCCCGATGTTCCTTTAAAATTTCAGCGATCTTTACGTCACTCCAATTTTCATACGTCAGTTTGTCACTCACGTTTCACCCCTCCGATCTAATGGTTATTTCTGGTAAAATCTTACATGTATTATTTGGGACGACCACTTTGTTCATATGATTGACATGACCATGTTCTGCATAAGAGAGCATCGCCCGAATCCAGGAACCATGACCAAAAATTAATACCTTTTTATAACTTCGATACTTTTGTAAAAATGCAACTAATCTTTCTTCCAGTTGTAAAATACTCTCTCCAAGCAAGAGTGCTTTTGGATTTTCAATCCATGTTTCTCCATAAGTTTCCATTAATTTCTCCCGAGGTTTACCTTCGAAGGGGCCAAAATCTAATTCATCTAACAAGGGATCAATTTCTGGTTCAAATTCGTAGAGTCTTGCCGTCTGTTGGGTTCGTTTTAAGCTGCTTGCTAATACAAGATCAAATGGCATTTGCTGTCTTAATATAGACAAATTACGGTTCATTCCTTTTCTCCATTCCTCGGTAATCGGGGCAATCGAGATATCCCTTCTCCCTTGAAGGATTTGATTTTTATTCCATTCTGTGGGCAGGTGCCGAATCATAGTAAGTTGCATTCATGCTCCTCCAAATAAAAGGTCTCACTTCTTAATCCACAACGTTGTGCCTCTAGCATTAATACATCGTTTATTTTTACATTACCTAAATTTACATTCGGACCAATTTCCTTGATAAAGTACATTTGGTACTTAGGAGTTGGAGCTTCAAATATGATTTTCTTCGGATCAATATTTTTTATTAATTCATGTATTAACTCACATCGAACTGTACCGCATTCTTCATAAATACCGGATGTTCCCGAATCCCTTCCTTCTGTAATCACATACTCACAGCCAGCTTCCAAAAGGAGCTGGATTTCTTCTATCCACTCGGAAATCCTCATTTCTTTCCTACAATCTTTTGAACCAACTTCAGCAATTACATGAAACGACTTTTTTAATTGTGAAATCAATTCAATCCTTGTTTGTAAGGGAATATCCAAAGTACCGTTCGAAACCTCGATCCATTCGATCCCGAGATCATGCAAATAATGGATATATTCGCTCATTTTATTTTGGTAGTAGCATTTTTCAAATAACGTCCCACCACAATAAGGTTTTATCTCATGCTCTTTATAGAGGTTTATTTTTGTTCTGAAGTTGGGTGTCACATATGCAGAACCAATACCGATTTTTGCGATATCAATAATGGTATGATAATCGGCTAATATATTCCTCAATTCTCCCATGGGAGTTCCGAAATCAGCGATACATGTTAAGCCATATACTCGATTTCCGGTCGTCCTTTTGGGCAAGCTTAAAAAATCCATAGGGAAAATACCTCCTTTTTTCTAGGATAGATTATTCAACTAATGGGTGAATGTGTAGATAAAAGGACCTTCTCCATCGAAATTAGGCGTTTGCCTTGTATAAATCTATCATCCAATTCAAACAATAAAATAGCTTATATTTTCAGTTAGGGGTGTCATCAGTGCCAAAGCAAAAACACAAAGGCATGACCATCTTTGCCATCAGTTCGATTCCGCTTATTTTAGTATTAGGAAATTCCATGCTCATACCGATTTTGCCAAAAATGAAATCAGTCCTTCATATAAGCCAATTGAAAGTCAGCTTGGTGATTTCCGCTTTTTCCATTGCAGCTGCAATTTCAATACCGATTCTTGGTTATTTATCTGACCGGTTTTCCCGAAAAGCGGTGATCATACCTGCTCTGATTTTATATGGCAGTGGAGGACTTTTAGCAGGCGTAGCAGCGGCTTGGTTTTCCAATGCTTATGTATGGATTATGGTAGGAAGAATTATGCAAGGGATTGGGGCTGCTGGTACTGCACCCATTGCCATGGCATTAACCGGTGATTTATTTAAGGGCGGAGAGCAAAGTAAAGTGTTAGGCTTGGTCGAGGCATCCAATGGAATCGGAAAAGTAATTAGCCCCCTTATTGGGGCTTTATTTGCCTTATTGTTTTGGTATGTCGCCTTTTTTGCCTTCCCTATCTTTTGTTTCTTATCGGTCTTATTGACTATTTTTTTTATTAAAGAAAAGAAAACGAAAAAAGAACCCCCTTCCTTCGGTACATATGTAAAAGGATTGGCATCTGTATTTAAAACAGAAGGGCGATGGCTATTTGCTGCCTATTTAACAGGAGCGATTTGTCTTTTTACTTTATTTGGGATCTTGTTTTACATCTCTGATATCCTTGAAAAACGATATCAGATTGATGGGGTTTTAAAAGGAGGAATCTTAGCTATTCCTCTGTTATTCATGACCACGACTTCCTATTTTACAGGGGCGAAGATCGGCAAAAGAATGAAACGAATGAAATCACTTATCATTTTGGGGTTACTGTTAATGACAGTTTCGTTTGCATCCTTGATTTTCTTTCAAAAGCTTGTTCCCTTTTTTACCGTATTAGCAGTGAGCAGTATTGGTACCGGCCTTGTGCTGCCATGTATCAATAGCTTTATTTCCGGTTCAGTCCCAACTGACAAAAGAGGCTTCGTGACATCACTATATGGGTCGGTACGCTTTCTCGGAGTCGCAATAGGGCCTCCAATTTTCAGTAAATTAATGGAATGGTCCCGTACTGGGATGTTTTTAACAACAGCAGGATTAACATTCATTTGCGCCCTCCTTTGCATGTTTCTTATTCGAGTGGCCAAGAAAGAATCCTCAAAAGAAAAAGAAAAGGATACCTTATTTGAGAAGCTTCAATTTACTTAATAAACTCGCTTACTTATGAACTGGATCTGAACGGAAAGGAGGCAATCAAAGGTGCAAATATTTTTCTCACCAGAAGTGATTACCCCCCAATTTCAAGTGCTAAATGTGGTGGATTCCAAAAATAAAGCAGTAGGGAATGTGGCCTTTTTATTTGAAGAAAAAAAGTTATATGTTTTTGGAATTTTAGAAGAAGAAGGGGTTGGGGCTGATTTTAAAGATTTAGTCACTCCGTATGTGAAAGGATTAGCTAAAGCAAAACCAGACGTAGAAATCTTCTCTTGCTTATATATCGGCTGTAAAAAAATTAAACTAAATGATGAGGAAGAAGAAGAAAAATAACGGAATAGAGAGCGGCTCATGAAATGGGAGGGCCCTCTCTTTTTTTATTCTTTTAGAAAATGGGCTAACAAGGCACTTACCTACTTCATATTTTAGTGATGTATATAAAGATCAAAATAACTGAGGTGTGTGTGCCTAATGAGTATCGGCATCATCATAATGGGGCTCTTAATCGGTTTTATGGTTGGATTGACAGGTGTTGGCGGTGCAGCCATGCTTACACCAATTTTAATTTTATTGGGGATAAATCCTTCCATTGCAGTAGGAACAGATCTTTTTTATAACTCGATTACAAAGCTTTTTGGTTCCATCCAACATTACCGGCAAAAAACCATTGATTTAAAGCTAGTCAAATATTTAGCGATCGGAAGTATTCCAAGCGCCATTTTCGCCGTTGGCATGCTCCATCTTTTTGACACCTATTTTCATAACCAAGAGCAAATCATTAAACATGCGCTAGGCTATGTGCTCATATTAGTGGCTATTGCTACTTTAATAAAAACATTTATGAAGAAAAAGATGGAATGGAATAGATGGCAATTAATCCCTCTAAAAGAGAAGCGAATGTTAACGATCACGATTGGTGCCATCTTAGGCTTTATTGTTGGAATGACTTCCATTGGGTCTGGTTCCTTATTTGCCCTAGTCATGCTTTATCTTTACCGAATGAGTCCTTCACAGCTGGTAGGAACAGATATCGCTCATGCCTTTCTACTAGTAACTGCTGCTGGTTTGATGCATGCCGGAATCGGAAATGTTGATTACTTATTAACGATCAACCTATTATTGGGATCTATTCCCGGTGTTCTTTTTGGAAGTACACTATCTTCTAAACTCCCTGCGAAGCCATTAAGAACCGTAATGGCCTTAATGATCTTATTTAGTGGGATTAAACTCATTTAGCTGCTAGGTGTTTTCATTTTACTCCCCCCAAGATGAAGGTCCCTTCATCAACGATAAGGGGGCTGTCTAAAAAGTCCATTTAAGAGAAAAATGAACCCAAATTAAAAACCCAAGAATGTTGATTTAACAGCATTCTTGGGTTTTGCTTTTATAAAGATTTCGGCTGAAATACCACTTTCCGGACAGCCCCCTCCTTTAATTCGATTCATTGGATAATCCTTTCCTTTTTGCTGACTTTTTTACAATAATAAACAAGATGAGAATCATGAATTCCAATATCAATCCAAGGGAACACCAAGTTTCAAATGAAAAATGGAGATGTTCCATACTGTTTTTAAATAAAAGAACGGAAAGATACCCAAGAATAAAAGATATCGGAAATAAAAATTTATTTGTGTTCGATTTGTAATAAATGCTTAAACAATGATTGAATGCATAAAACAAAAATGCAATTTTTGTGATAATGGTGGGAAGCCAAATAGCAACAATAAATAAATCTAGTCGATCAAGAAAATCCGTTAGATGGATTTGTTGAAAAAGGATATAAGCAGGATACGTTGCTTCCGTCACAATTTTTGTTCCTAGTACTAGGATTTGAAAAACTAAAACAAGAAAAAAAAGGAAAAATCCAAGAGTTGTTCCTTGAATGACGGCCCTTCGTGCTGCTTTTATCGGATTGACATTCCCTATAATAAGAAGAAATAACAGAAATTCTCCCAACCATGAAAAACCAATGAAAGAAGACTGTAGAAGTGCCTTGATCACACTGAAATTAGGAAGTGGTAAAAGATTGCCCACTTCCGATTCATTTATTAACAGAAAAGGAATGATTAAGGTCACGATCGTTAAGAGAAAGAAGTGGATCCCATTGATCCTAGCAATCACTTCAAGCCCTGACATAGCAATATAGACAATTACTAGGATGGAGAGGATCATCAATATATCAATTGGAGTGTTGGGTAATAGAACCGAAGAGATAAAATCGATCATCGCCCGTAAATCACGTAAAAGAATAAGAAATACAAATAGGAGAAAAAGGAAGACAAACCCTTTTTCTAAAAGTCTCCCTTGTTTTCCAATAGCAAATAAATTCTTGTATTCATCTTTTGATGTTTTTCCGAAAATCAGAAAAATCATTAGTAAAAAAATAGGATATAAGATGATGGGAACAAGCCATGCATTTTGTCCCCCTACTTGGATAATGATCTGAGGCAAAGTGATAACAGAGCTACTTAGGATAAAATTAGCTACTAAAACAATCAACTGAAAATTTGAAATTTTTTGTGTCATATTTTCACAACCAATCTCGTTATTCTTCCAAACGTATTACCCAAAAAAGAGGTAATCCCATTTAAAAACATATTTTGCATGGCTAGAACTGAAACAGCAATGGCCAAGGCAAGAACAAGAATGACCCATTTTCGTTCTTTCTTATCGATCATTTTGGCTTTCCAAATAATGATGGCATAAATGGCTAGTGCTATCCAAACGAAAATTACACCTATGGTCATATCATCATTCCTTCTTCCATTCCCCCGAATTTGTCGTTCTTTGAATATCTGCATCTACATCGACTGATACATCTACATGGGGTAGTCTCTGTTCCCAATCATTCTTCCATTGTTCCTGCCATTTTTGGTGACGCGTCTTGTAGAGGTGCCAACCAAAACCAACAATGTCAGCCCCCTTTGAATGAGAGTGTTTGATCACGGACTGAATATTCCGTTTGATTTCTTGTTCCATTTTCCTTTTCACCAATTGATAGGTTTTCGGATCTTCAATTCGAAGATTGGCCTCATTTTCAATGAGGATCCCTGTTACCCTCACTTTTAAATGGAACGAAGGATAGGCACCATTCCCCGTGAACTGAGGTTTCACTTGATTTTCCAAAATATTAATCGTCATTTCATTATCTTTTGACACTGAAAAGGTAAAAGATTTCTTTTTCATTTTTTCTAATAACCACAAAATACCTTGTGTTTCCTCGATATTCGTAATAAAAGACACCTTATCCCCCTTGAAGACTGCAAATTTCTCTATTTCTAATTCTTTTCCTTTCTTGTCCTCTTTTATTAATCCTGTCACATTAACGAATGGGATGACCGGATCCTTTCCAGGCCGGTCCAAATCTATAAGTGTATCCTTAACCGTTTTGTTGGCCATTGCCTTTGCCATTTCACGAAGGGCTTCCCCTGAATACTGTTCCATTCTGGGTTGTGCTTTTAATACTTGAATGGCATCCCCTTTGGAAATAAGGAGCAGAGTAGATAATCTAGACTCCGGCTGAATAACGACAGCCCTTAATGACTTTGAAATTCCTTCCTTAGCCAAATCCTCCCCAATGACTAAAACTCTTCGATGGGCAAAGTATAATTTTCTTGATAATCGAAGTTGTACATCTTCCATACTTTCTCTTATGTTTTTTCCTGTTCCTTGTGCAATAAGCACCGGGCCTTCTCCACTGGTTCCACCGCCACCGCCGCTAGAACCTGCTCCTCCCATGGAACTTGGCAGAGGAACTTGTACCGTATATCGATATTTTTTGTTTCCCGCTTTATCTATACCAGATGTCACAACAAAAGCATTGTCATTAATTTCTGTGCGATCCCAACATCCTGTTAGACATACAACAATGCTTATAAGGCATATAATCAGTATTTTCTTTATGATGGATCCCCTCCTTCCCCCATCTTTGGAGGCGATGGCATTAAATGATCGACTTGTCTTTGCTGATCTTCTTTCACAAATTGATCCGGTCTTCGGTTCATTGCCCACCAAGGTACACGTATAAGGACATCTTTTAAGGATTTAAATGATATAGGTGCCAACGGCCAAAAATACGGAATCCCAAATGACCGTAATTTACATAAATGTGTTAAGATAAGAAGAAATCCCAATATGACGCCATAAAATCCAAACATCGCGCCTAAAATCATTAATGGGAAACGTAGCATACGAACGGAAATCGACATATTAAATCTTGGGATCGTAAAAGAGGCGATTCCCGTAATAGACACAATAATAACGGTTGGTGCCGAAACGATACCGGCCTCCACCGCAGCTGTCCCTATGACAAGAGCTCCAAGAATTCCCACTGCCTGTCCAACTACCTGTGGAAGCCGAACCCCCGCTTCGCGCAAAGCCTCAAACGAAACTTCCATGATTAATGCCTCTACAAACATAGGAAACGGAATGGCTTCCCTACTTGCTGCTATGCTAAATAGCAAGGAAGTAGGAATCATTTCCTGATGATATGTCGTGACAGCCACGTAAATACCAGGTAAGGTAAGGGCAATAAATAAGAAAAAAACTCGAAGCAATCTTAAAAAAACTGAAATGTGGTAACGTCCATAATAATCCTCGCTTGATTGAAAAAACTGCCAGAAGGTCGCCGGCATGATTAAGACAAAGGGGGTTCCATCAACGATAATGGCAACTCTCCCCTCAAGGAGGTTAGCTGCAACCGTATCCGGTCGCTCCGTATTTTGAATTTGAGGAAACATACTCCAAGGACTATCCTCAATAAACTCCTCAATATATCCACTTTCTAATATACTGTCAGTTTTAATCCGATCTAGTCTTGATAATACTTCTTTCACTAATTCGGGGGCTGCCAGGCCTTCCACATATAAAATGGCAATTTGTGTTTTCGTTTCTTCACCAATATCTCTTGCTAAAATTTTCAAGCGATTCGAACGGATTTTATGACGAACTAAAGCCGTATTGGTTCTAATCCGTTCCGTAAATCCTTCTCTCGGCCCTCTTACGACCGATTCCGTTGTCGGCTCAGAGACCGTCCTCCTGTCTCCTCCCTTTGCATCAAAAATAATGGCCGTTGATACCCCATCCACTAACAAAACGGTATTTCCTTTTAACACATTACTGACCACTTCATCGAGTTCGGTCGTTTCATCAATCGAGCTAATGGAAATCATTTTTTCTTTAAGTATTTCCGCTGTTACCCGCTCGCCCTGTAATTCATCTAATAATTGGCGAAGACCATTTAACTCAACCGCTAATGTATTGATAAAACCATCGACAAACAGCAAATAGGCCTTCTTTCTTCCCGCAAGAAAAGGACGAAAGACGATATCTGAACAGTCTTTAAATAACTCTTTCAAAATTTCAATATTTTCCATAATATTTGGTTCAACATTTTTATTTGTTTCATCACTAGCCAATGCCTGATTTTTAGTCGATTTCTTCCTCAACAATTTTTTCATGGAAACAACCTCGGAAAGAATATTTTTTATAATTTAACCCACAATTTGAAAATTATCCCTTTTTAAGACAGTAGAAGCAAAACCAAAGTTTGAACTTAAAAAAACTTGTCCTTCTATGAAGCTCCATCTCATACAATGTGTAATAACGATTTTTTTTGGAGGTACAAATGTTTATTTTTATTGAAAAAGCGGTATTAGGTATGGCCTTATTACGAATTTTATCAGGGGGTATTGAAATTTTTGCAGCGTTTTTAATGATTAAATTCCATACAGTGGAAAAAGCATTAATCATTAATAGTTCCCTCGCCTTTGTCGGTCCCACGGTATTGGTTATAACGACTACCATTGGTGTACTTGGTTTGTCTGGCGATCTTTCCTTAATGAAAATTTTTTGGATTTTTCTAGGAGTTAGCAGTATTTTAATTGGGGTAAAATGGTAATTTGATTTGTTGATGGAGAGAACGAAACGCTTATTGCTTTTTTCAAGCAATGAGCGTTTTTTTGTATTCCCTTTAAAAGGGATATTTAATTTTTAACGTCCTAATAAAACTAACGTTGTGCTTAAAAGAAAGGTGGCACGAATGATGAACAAAATTGCAAACACTGTCAGGAGGTTAACGATGGGAATTTTAAGTGGAAATCCTAAAGAAGAACCTTTACATTATGGAGAGGTCTTTCATATATGGTCATCCAATTTAATTAGAAACGGTAAAATCGCCGCTTATCAAACCATGTTGAATCATGCGGGGGACGAGGATTTAAAAAAATTGTTAAAAGAAGCGATTGAATTAGCACAACAAGAAAAGAAAGAAATCGAAGCATTATTAAAAGAAAATGGAGTTGGATTGCCCCCTGCATCCCCAGAACCACCGGAAGCATGTTTGGAAGAAATTCCAGTCGGGGCTAGAATCCCTGACCCGGCTATTGCAGCCACCCTCTCAGCGGATATTGCTGCAGGATTAGTAACTTGCAGCCAAATCATCGGACAGTCCATTCGAGAAGACGTTGCCATGATGTATGGACAATTCCATATCCAAAAAGCGCAGTTAGGCGCAAAAGTCCTTCGCTTAAATAAAGAAAAAGGTTGGCTCATTCCACCGTCACTACATCTTCATAAAAATCATGAGTGTTAACGATAAACAAGGGGCTGTCTAAAAAGTCCATTTAAGAGAAAAATGAACCCAAATTAAAAACCCAAGAATGTTGATTTAACAGCATTCTTGGGTTTTGCTTTTATAAAGATTTCGGCTGAAATACCACTTTCCGGACAGCCCCTTCCAGTGTCATTACCTATTTAAACGAAAACCGCACCGAAACGTTATTCATTTTTGTGAAATAAAACTAGCTGGCTCCTTAATGCATGAAACCTGGCTGTAAGTAGAAATAATTCATCATAGTGATTGTTTACATACTCATCAATGATATAGAAACCCTTTGTAAAATGATCTACCAAATAATATGTGTACTTGCCATCCCAATCATATTCATTCACTCTTTTCAATTCATCAGCAATGATGGAAAACTTAAAGTCTTCGATGATAAGTTTGATTTGAAACCATTTGTCTTTATCAAGGTAAAGGTTATTTGGATTTTCATACGTTTTTTGGACAAAATCGATCAAACCCCGAATTTGTTCAGCGAGCATCATTGCCTTTTGCCTTTCATAAATCATGACTTTCTCTCCCTAATGAACATTTATAAAAAGAGTGTATGATTGGAATTTTACTTCTATCACGTTGAATTTCGATTAAATCAATCTTCAGCCATTGATGGTTGGTCGTTTTTCTTGTAATAATCGCTCTTTCGCTTCCATATATTCTAAATAAAGTTTCTCTACAAAGTCTCCTGCCCCGGTAATTTTATGAATAACACCGATTCCTTGACCACAGCCCCAAATATCCTTCCACACCTTGGTCTGGGCATCCCCTTTAAAACTCATTTTGGAAGGATCACTTTCAGCGAGATGATCAGGATCTAACCCTGCTGCTCGAATGGACGGGGCCAAATAGTTTCCATGCACACCCGTAAATAAGTTGGTATAAACAATATCATCAGACGTCGAGTCAACAATTGTCTGTTTATACTCCTCTTTTGCATTGGCTTCATGTGTAGCAATAAACGGGGAACCGATATACGCAAAATCAGCCCCCATCGCTTGGGCTGCAAGGATGGCCCCACCTGTAGCAATAGAGCCGGATAAAGCGAGCGGACCGTCAAACCATTGACGGATTTCTTGAATCAATGCGAACGGACTCTTTGTCCCTGCATGACCGCCAGCTCCGGCCGCAACTGCAATTAACCCATCGGCTCCTTTCGATATGGCCTTATGGGCGAACGTATTATTAATGACATCATGAAAAACAATTCCACCATAACTATGGATCTCATCATTTACATCTTCGCGTGCTCCCAAAGAGGTAATGATGATGGGAACTTTATATTTTTTACATAGTTCTACATCCTGTTCAAGGCGATCATTGGATTTATGGACGATTTGATTGATCGCAAATGGGGCAGCCGGCCGCTCCGGATTTTTTTCATTGTACGCGGTCAATTCCTCAGTGATTTCGGCTAACCATTCATCAAGCAAGGAAGCAGGTCTGGCATTTAGTGCCGGCATCGATCCAACAATCCCCGCTTTACATTGAGCAATGACAAGTTTCGGATTACTAATAATAAACATCGGTGCACCAATGACCGGGAGACGCAAACCTTTTAGAATAGATGATATTTTTGACATATGTGTATATATTCCCCCATTCGAAAAATAGAAAATGCCACAACTTTTTTTAAAATAATAGTTTTAAATCCTTCTATTTGACTCCATCTTACCATATATTTATTTGAAATTTCAAAATTATTATAACTGTATTGCTGTTTTATGAACCTTCCTATTTTAATACAAAAATACTACTCTTTCATTTCCATTCAAGAATGAGATTCCCTATGCAGTAAAGGATGAATCATCAAAATGATCAAATTGACAAGTTTGGAAAAAAAGTATAATTTTAATCAAAATCTCCCTTAAATCCTATGTTCCATCAACAACAGGCGTCTCAAAACTCCCAAAAATAAGCATTAAATGAAGCCAAGCTATTCTTCCTTTCATAAAAAAATGTTGGGAAAATTTTCTCATGGTAAAAATTAAAATTCATATTCTTTTGAATTTTGAAAATACTTTTATCATCAAAATTTTCCAATTTTGATATAATGGTAATACACCAAGATTTACCTTAGGTCAAAAATACAGGCTTAAGGAGTGTGAGAAACAAGTGGTAGATGACATTATTTTCTCTGTTGTAATTGGTGGAACTGTAGGCATTGTTGGACATGTTCGGAAACATGGCAAATTGATTATGCCTCGTCGAACAAAAAAGTTTTTGTATCTCGGTTTCCTCGAAGAATGGCTTCTAGGTGCCATTGCTGCTCTTCTTCTCGTATTGTATACCTCTCCTCGTTCTTATGTAGAAACGATCATCCTCTCTTTCATTGCCGGAATTGCTGGTGATGCCACTCTTTCAGGTTACCAACTCTTCAAGCAGAGCCATGAAGAATCGCACTCAAAATCCAATAATGAATAAGCCCCTTGAATCAAAAATCGTAATCCTCTCCTCAAATCCCCCTATAAAATAGAATAAATAATTAGCCAAGAGCGGAAATCCCTCTTGGCCCCTGTTTTTAATTAAAAAGTTGAACCACTTTTTTGACTCACCTTTTCTCTTCCTAATTCCTTTTTAAACTGTTCGATCAAAAGTGGGATAATTTCTAAGGCATCACCAACGATTCCATAATGACAGTTTTGAAATATAGGGGCTTCTTTGTCCTTATTAATCGCAATAATTAATCCGGAATTTTTCATCCCGACGATATGTTGAATGGCGCCAGAAATACCAATCGCAAAATAGATTTTTGGTGTTACCGTTACGCCGGTTTGCCCCACTTGGTGAGCATGATCAATCCAACCTGCTTCCACGACATCCCTGCTGGCACCAACTGCTCCACCGAGAGTTTCGGCTAATTGGTGGATGAGCTGAAATCCCTCATAGCTTCCCATTCCTTTTCCGCCAGCGACAATGATATCCGCTTCATCGATTCTTACTTTCTTTACCGTTTCCTTCACAATTTCCAACACTTTTGTCCGAATCTCTTCTTCATGTAAGGATATCGTTTCTTCCACCACTTTTCCTGTTCTTCCTGGCACCGGGTCAAGCGCCTTCATGACTTTGGCTCGTACGGTCGCCATTTGAGGTCGGTATTTTTTACATAAAATAGTTGCCATAATATTTCCACCAAATGCCGGTCGACTCGCCAATAATAACCCTGTTTCCTCCTCCACATCGAGCTCTGTCGTATCTGCTGTCAAACCTGTCGGCAAATCCGTAGCTACTGCACTTGCCAGGTCTTTACCGGTTGACGTGGCACCGAAGAGAATAATTTCTGGTTTATATTTTTCCGTACATTCTAATAGTGCCTTCATGAAAGGTTCCGTCCGATAATGTTTAAAGATTGGTTGATCATATACATATACAGTGTCTGCACCATATTCAAACACGGTTTTTGTTAAAGGCTTAACATTTTCCCCGATCAAAATTCCCGCCAATTCCACTCCCCGTTTGTCAGCCAATTTCCTCCCCGCTCCTAAAAGCTCAAGGGAAACGGGGGCAACTACTCCGTCCTTTTGTTCGATGAAAACCCAAACACCTTTATAATCTTGTAAATTCACTTACCTTTCCCCCTTTTGTTCGAACAGTTCTTTCTTTTCAAGAATAATAGAGAGTAATTGTTCCACTTGCTCCGTTGGGCTTCCTTCTATAAATGTCCCTCCTGTTGGTTTCGGCGGAGCCCATACTTTGGAGACGATCGTTGGGGACCCTTTTAAACCAAGCTGTTTCACATCGACTCCTTCCAAATCATCGACAGACCAAATATGCGGCTTATATCTAGCGGCTCTGATCATGTTTGGAAGGGGTGAGTATGGTACTTCGTTAATCGTTTTTTCAACAGAAAACAAACATGGCAAAGTGGAACGGACGACTTCATATCCGTCCTCTAACTTGCGGTGGACGATGGCATAACCTTCCTCTTTATTAATTTCCACTACTTTGTTCACTGAAGTTAATGGTGGGATATCAAGTCTTCTTGCGATTCCCGGCCCAACTTGACCTGTATCTCCATCAATAGACATTTTTCCGCAGATGATCAGATCGACGGGCTTTGTTTTAGCGATTTTTTCAATCGCTTTTGTCACCGCATAACTTGTTGCCAATGTATCGGCTCCTGCAAATCGACGGTCGGTGATTAAATACCCTTCATCCGCGCCAATTTCAATACATTTTTTTATGGCACTGACGGCAGGAGGTGGACCCATTGTCACAACAGAAACAGTCCCTCCATATCTTTTCTTTAATCGAACCGCTTCTTCCACCGCATGGGCATCATATGGATTTAAAATGGCTGGAGCCGTCCGGCGGTCCATCGTATTTGTTTTCGGATTCAACTTAATAATTTTCGTATCAGGCACTTGCTTAATACACGCTACAATATGCAGCATGGAATCCCTCCCTTGATCAATCACATCATTCTTTCTTTTATTCTAGAAGCTTTCTATTCATTCATCAGTCATTGATAGCCCGTTACCACTACTATATTAATCGTCTCCCTCTCACATTCGAGTTTTCTGATAAGTTTAAAAGTAATGTTTTAAAAAAATATACGCCCTCGGAAATATTTAATTTTTACAAAATTCTGATAATGATATATGATAGGAATAATAATATAAAGGCGGGAGATGAGTGAGCATGAGCAAGAACAATAAGGTGGTTAGTTTACAAAAGTATAAAAAAGCGAAAGAAAAGAAGAAAAATCGATTCCTATTAATACCACTCTATCTAACTATTATTCTTGCCATATATGCTTCGTTTTATCTTTATGTGGCACCGTTTGCCAATAAGGATGTAAAAACAGTGACGGAAACTAATTTGTATTTATATAAATAGTCAATTTAGGATGTTTCTCCTTATCGGTGTTCATAATAAACATGAATCCTGATAAGAGAGGAGGATCGAAATGCAAAAGAGACAGCAAACAAATAAGACGTTAAGCGCAAATTCGATTATGCAACCAGACTTTGCGGGTACCGATGCCCAAAAAGTGAAACAGGAAATTCAACATGATGTCAGTGCTGGACAAGGTGCGATCACTTCCCGAGAAGCAGGAGCACTTAGGAAAAATGATTGATTGAAAGAAGGAAATACTTTGATTTAATTGGGGTTTAATCATTTAGGTGGCAATCATTTGGCTAGCAAGGCTATGTAGATGTGAACCCGCCAGCCAGTCTTTTGCCACCAATCTTATTTGGAGAAAAGGATCATATAGGAAGGCAAATAAAGGATTTGCACCAGTGATGAGGCCGTACCAAATGGGAATTCTTTTTCCTATCCATCCTTTTATTATACAAATTGAATGGATCCATACTCCCCATGAGGATGTATTTGTGATCGATATCTTCTATATTCATTTTTTAATTTTGAAAGAGACATCTCATAAAGTTTTTGATCATCTTTGTCGTATACATTTAAGAAAATAAGTTTATTAATTAGTTTTTGTCGCTTTTTATCATCACTTCTTCTCATCCCGAAACACCTCTTTCACGATTCGTTCGAACAATTGAATAAGATTAATTGCATTATAAACCTTAAATTCCTATCTGTAAAGTATGAATTGAAAGTCTATTCCATTCTTTTGAAAAATTCCACACAAATAATAACTATTCAAGCAGATTAGTTTTGTTTATATAGTTCGCTTCTCCTTCCTATTTACCCTATTACTTCAGCCTAGGCATATCATTTGCTATACCTCCTTCAATAGCTTTATAATAAATGTCAGAAAATTATTTATTTACAAAAAGTAACATTTAATTTTCTTCCTTTCGTACCCCTTTTTCACCATCAAGTAGACGAAAACCCGCATGAATTAGTTGTTGCAATTCATCATTTTCTTCCAAGTGCACTCATAAATAATTAATATCATGCTAGTTTTTATGTAAAAAACTAGATGAATCACCTATTGACCTTAATTTCATAGAAGGAGTGATAAGATTAATGGATTTGAAGAACAATCATTCAAACGAAAAATGTCCATTTCACGGTAGTGCCACAAAGGCCAAATCAAGTGGTACGACCAATCGGGACTGGTGGCCAAATGCCTTAAACTTAAATATTCTTCATCAACATGATCGAAAATCAAATCCGATGGGAGAAGACTTTGATTATGCGGAGGAATTTCAAAAGTTAGACTATGAAGCCCTGAAGCAAGATCTTCGTAAACTTATGACCGATAGTCAAGATTGGTGGCCAGCGGACTATGGGCATTACGGTCCTTTGTTTATTCGCATGTCGTGGCACGCTGCCGGTACATACCGTATTGGTGATGGACGAGGTGGCGGCGGCACAGGCAACCAGCGTTTTGCCCCGCTCAATAGCTGGCCGGACAATGCCAGTCTTGATAAAGCAAGAAGACTCCTATGGCCGATTAAGCAAAAGTATGGCAATAAAATCTCATGGGCAGACTTGCTGCTTTTGGCAGGGAATGTAGCGATTGAATCGATGGGTGGCCCAACCATCGGTTTCGGTGCTGGACGCCCAGACATTTGGCACCCGGAAGAAGATATTTATTGGGGATCCGAAACAACATGGCTTGGTGATAATCGGTACACAGGCGATCAAGAGCTTGAAAATCCATTGGCAGCGGTCCAAATGGGACTGATCTATGTAAACCCAGAAGGTCCAAATGGTAAACCAGACCCTATTGCGGCAGCAAGAGACATTCGTGAAACATTTGCACGGATGGGGATGAATGATGAAGAAACCGTGGCCCTTATAGCCGGAGGTCATACTTTCGGTAAGGCCCATGGTGCTGGAGATCCTTCCCATGTCGGTCCGGAACCGGAGGCGGCACCTATTGAAGCCCAAGGATTAGGGTGGCTGAGCACGTACGGTTCAGGCAAAGGCCGTGACACAATTACAAGTGGGATTGAAGGGGCTTGGACCGCCAACCCAACAAAGTGGGATAATGGATATTTTGAGCTGTTGTTTGGATATGAATGGTGGTTAACAAAGAGCCCTGCTGGAGCATGGCAGTGGATGATCGTAGACCCGGCTGAGGAGCATCTGGCACCCGATCCAGAAGATCCATCCATTAAAGTACCAACCATGATGACCACTGCCGATATGGCCTTGCGTCATGATCCAGTATACGAAAAGATTGCCCGCCGTTACTATGAGAATCCGCAGGAGTTTGCCGATGCCTTTGCCCGTGCTTGGTTTAAACTATTACACCGTGATATGGGACCTAAAACGAGATATTTGGGTCCAGAAGTGCCAGAAGAAGATTTCATTTGGCAAGATCCTGTACCAGCAGGAAATTATGATTTAACAGAAGATGATATTGCTCTCATAAAAGCCAAAATCTTAGACTCAGGGCTTACTGTTAGCAGGTTGGTAACTACGGCTTGGGCATCTGCTAGCACCTACCGTGGATCCGATCATCGCGGAGGAGCCACTGGCGCCCGCATTCGACTTGCTCCACAGAAGGATTGGGAAGTGAATGAGCCCGAACAATTGGCTCAAGTCCTTCAAGTATTGGAAAACATCCAAAAAGAACTGGATGTGGAAGTCAGTTTGGCTGATTTGATTGTCCTGGGTGGTTGTGCTGCCATTGAAAAAGCCTCAAGAGATGCTGGCTTTGATGTAACGGTTCCTTTTGCCCCAGGACGAGGTGATGCCACGCTCGAACAAACCGATGTCGAAAGCTTTAACGTGCTGGAGCCTGTGGCGGACGGTTTCCGAAACTATTTAAAGAAATCCTATAGTGTAAGTCCAGAAGAGTTACTCGTTGATAAAGCTCAACTGTTAGGCCTTACAGCACCAGAAATGACCGTTCTAATTGGCGGTATGCGTGTTCTAGGTACAAACTTTGGAGGAACGAAGCATGGCGTATTTACGGATCGCGTCGGTCAACTCACGAATGACTTCTTTGTCAACCTTCTCGATATGAGCGTGGAATGGAAACCAGTCGGCGAAAACGTCTATGAAGGACGTGATCGCAAAACAGGAAAAGTCGTACGTACAGCAACGAGAGTGGATCTTGTGTTTGGATCCAACTCTGTTCTACGCGCCATTGCCGAAGTTTATGCTCAAGATGATAACAAGGAGAAATTTGTGAACGACTTTATCTCTGCTTGGGTTAAGGTCATGAATGCCGACCGATTCGATCTAAAAGCCATTGACCGTAAGAAAGCGCAATTAACAAGAAAATAAGGGACGAAGTAACCGCCGGTTCAATTACGGCGGTTACAATTTTATCGAAGGAAGGATGAAAAAACGCAAATTGACTTGTAACCATCCTTTCCCCCTTCTCACCAGTCTCGACGGAAATACCCCGCTATCGCCGGAAATCGCTCAAATTCTTTTCTCATTTCCCGAAACGAAATCACCTCATTTCCTCTTTCTATTTGAAAATCAAGTGGATATTCGTGACAGTTCAATGGAGCTTGTTGAAAGGTGTTGGTAAAAAATTCGATTGCCTCTTCTTTGTTGGCTGCAAAGATAAAGACAAAATCCTTCTTGTTCACCTTCAAGGAGTAGATCCCTATCTTATGAAGCCCCAACACATTTTTTCGAATCAATTCCTCTATTTTTTGCCGATCCATTTGATTGAAATGGATGTTGGATATATCGTCGTGTAATGAAATTTTCTTCTCCATAAGCAAATAATAAAGGCAATGAGCCAAAGTGGAGACTCCAGATTGTAAACATTCCTCGTACAACTCACTCACCAACATACCGAAACACCTCGTAATTGTTATTGCTTCCAACTATGTATTGCCTTTTCCAGCTAGACGCTCTATTCCTTTAAATTGTCAATCGCACCTGTATGCTCATTGTAATTCACTGCAATGGTACCCACTGGGCCATTTCGGTTTTTCGCCACGATAATCTCAAGAGAGCGATTCTGAGTTTCCTTGTCATAATACGCTTCACGATATAAGAACAATATGACATCTGCATCCTGTTCCACACTGCCCGATTCCCGAATATCTGACATCAACGGCCGTTTATTCGCTCGCGATTCTACCGAACGATTCAGTTGTGCTAAACAGATCACAGGGCATTCAAAATCTTTTGCCATTATTTTGAGAGATTTCGATATTTCGGTTACTTGTAAATGGGAATTCCCTCCATAAAATTGGCCCGATGGGATCAGTGTTAAGTAATCGATAAAAATGATCGGTTTCTTGGATGGATATTGATGCATCATTTTTCGTATTTTCGCTCTCATTTCCGGGATCGTTTGCCCAGCCCCATCAAAAATTTGTATATTGGTTTCATTGAGATCGGCAATCACTTCTGACCATTTCTTCTTCTGTTTGGGTGTAAGCATTTTTTTCGGATCCCGCATTTTTATCCGGTTAAATCCTCCCGTTGAAGCTATTAATCTGGATGTGATCAGCCCCACAGGCATTTCCAGGGAAAATACGAGTGGCAAATACCCTGCCCATCCCGACATTTTGGCGAAATGAAGCATCACATCCGTTTTTCCCATTGATGGTCTTGCTGCCAGAATCGTTACTTCCCCTTTCTGAAAGCCTCCTGTTACTTCGTCCAATTTTTTAATACCTGTGGTCACACTTGTCTGTGGCTTCCGGTCCTCCCAAGGTGCTTCATACATTTTGGCTAACGATTGTGTTAAAGGGGTATGATCCTCCATCTTCGACTGGTTAATTTTATCCAATTCGGCAATCACCTTCGCAATCTCCCAATCATTCATGGCAGCAACCGTCAAAATGTTCCGTTTCTCCCGTTCCTTCCATTGTTCAAGAATGAGCTTCTCCGTTTTGTCGATATTTTCTATATCTGCATACGATTGGAGCTCTACAAGATAAGACATCCCTCCATATGTTTCAAGATCAGGTAAAGTGGTCAACGTAAGCAAATCAATATTTTTACCAGATTGGTTGAATTCCAGAAACCGACGCATTAATTCTTGATGGCGCGTACTTTCAAGCTGTTCGGGTCGAACCACGGTATCTTTGAGTAAATACTCCGCCTTCATCAAGCTTCCTAGGAACGTTTTTTCAACGATACTCATGATTCTTCACCTGCTGTGAGATCAAGTGTAAATTCATTTGGAATCACTCTTCCGCCAGAAAAAGAATGGGCTTTCCCCCGAGCTTTATGTTCAAACTGTGGGTACTCTTCAGACGAATCCACTTCTTCTACTGTCAATAAAGATTTATTTTCCCAGTTTTTGAGAATCCCAACAATATACCCTAGATTTCGCTTGTTGTTTGCACATGCAATATGCATCGCTTTTAAAATCATTTCTTTTGGCTGTAAAAAGCTTGAATCATCTAACCACGACAACAGCTGTTGTTTCGCATATATGTTTGAAATTCCAAATCCATTTGCATCCCAAAACTCAATAATTTCTTTTACCTCTTCTGACTGTTGGAATACCGATAAAGATGGCTCTAAGTTTGAATAACTCTGTACATCTGGATATATGTTTTGTTGTTGTTTTTGTTTTTCTTTTTTATTTTCTTTTTCTTTTTGTTTTTGCCCACGTATCGTATGACGAGTCACAAACGTATCGTCAATCATTTCTTCTTCTGTTCTGTTTGGTTTTTTGTCAACGGGATCAGAAGTCAAATTCATTTCTTGTTCGTAAAAAGATTCATAGAGATTTCGAATTTCTTGTTTAGGGATCGATGCTGAAACATAAAGGATAAGGGAAAGGTCCTCGACGTCTTTTAATTCGGATAAAATACAATCCATGATTGGCTTTCCGCCTTTCTGCAAGTTATCTCTTCCCCAATTTTTAATGGCGAGCTCTCTTGTTTCTGGATTGTATCGAATCAATTGATGATGGTTTGTGAATCGTTCCATTAATGCATTTACACTCTCCATCGAATATCCTAAATCAAAAGCCATCTGTTTTTTCGTTATACGATAGATGCCAATTTGAGTCGTATATGGATTTGTTAAAAGATACAGATAAAAATATTTATCCTCAGGCGTCATCTCTTCCAAAACAATCGGATTCTTCCAAAACTCTGTACGCACCATTCGATACCTTGCCATGTTCAACCACTATCCTTTCTCTAAAAATACTTTTCAACTCTTATATAGGTAGAAAGATAGAAAAAGGACAGGGGGAATGGTGAAAATTTTGTGACAAAATATAAATCTCCAAATTCAATTGTCCAATAAACAATGCGTGTTAGGAAAAGCCGGGAATATTCACCTACAGAGGTTGGGGAGGGTTAAGCGTTCATATGTTTCAATAGGTAGCAAAACGGAATAAACAAAAAACGGGGCTGTCTAAAAAGTCCATTTAAGAGAAAAATGAACCCAAATTAAAAACCCAAGAATGTTGATTTAACAGCATTCTTGGGTTTTGCTTTTATAAAGATTTCGGCTGAAATACCACTTTCCGGATAGCCCCTCTTTTCATTACTTAAATATTTTTTAGTTTTTGAGGAAAGCGAATGAATTGATTTTCACTCACAAAAGTTGAGCCTAATAGTAATCCCCCACCTATCATTTGAACAAACGTCATATGTTCTTGCAAGATGATCGCCGAAATAAGGATGGCTACAAAAGGGTCGATATAACTTAACATGGCAATGTTTTGTCCTTTTAACTTTTCCATTCCAGAGAAGAATAACCAAAAGCCAACACCAGTATTTACAACGCCCAAAATGAAAATGTAAGGAATCGAAGTTGGAGAAACTTCGAATATTCCAAAACCTTCCGTAACAAAAACATATGGCATGAGAAGCAAAGCAGTTAATCCAAGTTGAATAATGGTAAGCTCCAGTTTTCCGATCCCTTTAATAAATTTATTTAACAATAGTAAGCAAGCATAAAAAGCTGCCGCTATTAAACCATAAGAAAAGCCAAGGATATCGTTTGTACGAGATGCGCTTATCCCTTCTGCAACGATTAGGACGAGGCCAGTAATCGCAACAAAAATACAAATCACTTTTTTCATAGAAAGTGATTCTTTAAGTATCCAAGGAGAAAGTAACATAACCATTACTGGTGCAAAGTGTCGCATTTGCAATTGTTGTATAATCGTAGGATTTATAAAGAAAAACCCAATTCCCACCTAACGCAATAGCTGAAAAAACTAAAATCAAAGCATTAGATTTCACTAAATGCCACACTATTTTTTTCTTCATCATAAAAAGGATACAGGTTAAAAATAAGCACCCTATGAAACTGCTAAGTAAAGCTCTTTCGCTCGAAGAAAGGTCAATGAAACGAACAACTAAACCAATTGCCCCAAAAATGACCATTGATAAGATAAACTGAACTTTTGATTTCATTGTTTACTCCTTCGAATCTGCGAAACAGCTTACATTTCGCAGATTCTTACTCTATTTTTATTTTAAGTTTTTTTAAAGGAGTAAACGGTGGTGGCGGTGATGTAGAAAATGCTTTCCAATTGTAAGGATTTGAATTTAATAATGGCATGAAATTTCCCCCTTATTTTTTGGTAATTTAAGTATACCAAATACAATATTTATTGACGCACTCACATGATTATTCTTCTTTTATTTATTAAAGTTAGGTAATCAAACTATTAGGCGAGACGGTGGAAGAGGTGTAGCCAGATGGACAATGAATAGTGCAGTTAAGAATCCTACCAAGATAATACCACAAGCAAATAGGGTTTTACGTTGTGAAAATTCATACGCTGTTGTTGTTTTAAATAAGTGTGGTAAAGTAATTACAACATACGCTAAAACACTTTATAAGACTACATAATCAATGTGTCCTGGTTAAATATCGAGGCACGATAGTTAAGTGTTTAAACATGTTTATCAAATTTTGATCTTCAACAATCAAACGCAATAGTTGTATAAGCAATAGTAAAAGAAGAAAGGGATTTACATCATTTATACTATGTAAATCCCTTTAATTTTCTATCTTTTTAAATTAGGCCTTTATAAACCAACTACAAGAGAGATCTTTTATGATTCAGTTAATAATTGTTTTTATAAAAACTAATTCCAAAACCTTTTAGTGAAACTAAGAAAGTCATTTGGGTATCCATCCAAACATGAAATCGATATACTTAAAGAATTTTTGATTGGCGGGACTGTGTGGGAATCGAACCCACCAGACCACACACGGTGGTCTCAGGCGGTTTTGAAGACCGTGGAGAACACCAGTCTCTCATCCAGCCCCATCTTAGAAAGTGAATGGATTGGTCACAATTATATTACAATAGAACATCCATTAGTTCAATAGAGGAGCAAAGTGCTCATTATTAAGTGGTACCTTCACCTTTATAGGAATAAGCATGGCTTGTCATTTTTCTTTCAAACAGACTATAATAAGGATATCATTAGTCTTTGTAGGTGAATAAGCATGCTTCAAGGTTGGTTTTTATGGTTTATCCTTATTTGGATTTTTCTATTAGTTTTCATGTTTGCCATTGGCGGCTATTTTATGTTCCGGAAATTTTTAAAACGAATGCCAAAGGAAGATGGCAAGTCTGAAATGGATTGGGAAGAATATTATGTGAAAGAATCTCAGCATTTATGGGGGCCTGAAGAAAAAGCGCTCCTTGAGGATCTTGTCAGTCCTGTTCCTGAATTATTCCGGGATGTAGCAAGACATAAAATTGCCGGAAAAATTGGCGAACTTGCCTTAAAAGAAAAAGTTCCGAAAATTACCGAGGATTTGGTGATTCGCGGCTACATTCAAGCCACACCAAAACGAGATCATAAATTTTTGCGTAAAAAGCTATTTGAAAATAAAATTGACATTACGCCATATGAGCATTTATTCTAAACCGTACCTTTTTAGGTGACGGTTTATTTTTTTCTAAAAATTTACTTCCCCTCTCCTTTCTAACCATTTGAGGAAGATCTTATGATTTCGGAACCACATGGTGACTTCCTTTTCTATCGTGAATTTTAAAAGATGGTTTCTTAATGCTTGTCATTCAATTATCTAAATTATTTTAATTTTATAAACTCTGTTATCATATAGTTTAGGGGGTGATAATAAATGAATTGTAAGAATTGCGGAGGAAATTCATTTATACAAGCAACGGATTATATAAATCTACGACCTTTAAATAAAAAAATGGCAATTGGTTCAGAGAAAGTGTATACCGTTTGCTTGGATTGTGGAAAAGTAGCATCAATCAAAATTAAGAATCCTGAGAAATTAAAATAAAAATCATCGGTTATCATCTAAGATGACTATTAACTGACCTCATTTTTCGAGGTCTTTTATTATATACTATTAAACCTATTTACAGTTGGATCATTTGATTTTGGATATGCTAAAATTTTGTTCTACATTAAGTTTTCCCCTATCAAGCCAACGGGCATCAGTAGGATTAGTTGTAAAAATAAAAAGCAACAATTTATACGTAAAACAGCCAATAAAAAACACTGATCCACTAAAAGGATCAATGTTTCTCATTTTTTCCCATGGAGCTGTTGATAGAGTTTTTTATAAGAGAGGTACATCGCAAGGCGCCATGGTACAATCATACTAAACGCCAGCAAGAAAAACATACCGCTCAATTCCCCAAAATCGATCGTTGAGCTTAAGATCGATTTCAATCCTAAACGGAAAATTAACAATCCTACTAAGATATAAATAAACGCTTTGGAACGTTTTAAATAAATTTCATTGTCTCGAATTTCAAACTTCGATGTTTTGATTAAAAGGATGGAAAAAATCATACCAAGTGCGATCGACTCTAACATTTCTAAAGGAGTCAACCGAAATTCAGGCACGACATACATCAAGGCTCCGGTGGACATAAAAAAGGGCGGCATGATGATTTTCCTTACATTCGTTGGTTTTTTGGCTGCTTTCATGCGGACATAAAGTGCAAGAAACCCCATAAAAACCGCACCAATTGAAGAAATAACAACATAATTCATTGGAATCCTTCTTCCCTTAATGAAATGTTTACTTCCCCATTATATCGAATTTTATAGTAGATGTAAGTGATTTTGACACATTTTAGTCCCCATTTTTGGCCAATTATCATCATAAAAGAAAAAACCATTCTGGGATTCCACCCAAAACGGTTTCCAACCATTAAAATCCAGTAAAGCCACCAAATAATGGTGACAAAAACTGAATGATTTTCGTCATCCAATCAAAGAACAGCACTACTCCCATGACAATCATGATGGAACCACCGATTTTCATGATTTTCACGCTGTTTCTCTTGATCCAATTGAGTCGGCCAACAAAGAACGATAAAATGAAAAATGGAACAGCAAATCCAAGAGAATAGGCTGTCATATAGATGACGCCCTGGCTTGGATTCGAAGCCGCGAGTGAAATAACAAATCCTAATATCGGTCCGGTACAAGGTGTCCATCCAGCCGCAAATGCCATCCCAATGAGTACCGAGCCAAGGTATCCAGAGGGACGGTTTTTGAATTCGATTCGGCGATCTTTCATCAAAAACTCTGGCTTTAAAACACCAACAATCATTAAACCAAAGAAAACAATAAAAATAGCTCCCAATTGGCGGATTAAATCCTTATATTCCCGGAAAAAACTTCCCACAAATGAAGTTCCAAACCCAATGGCGATAAAGATGACAGAAAAGCCGATTAAGAAAAACAAAGTGTGCAGGAGACTCCGTTTTTGTAGCATAGCGTTTTCTGATTTTATTTCTCCCACAGACATGCCCGTTATGTAAGATAGGAAAGCTGGATACAACGGCAAACAGCAAGGAGAAATAAAGCTCAAAAAGCCTGCACCGATGGCCATAAAAATATTAACATCTGACATAAAAACACTCCTAATATGGTCAATCCCTCTTCATTCTAACAAAATTTTCATCCAAAAGGTAAAGATGAACATAAATATTTTGTGACAAGTTTGGGATTCTTCCCTTTCCCCACCGCTGTAATTTGATATTTTTTTA
This sequence comes from Neobacillus sedimentimangrovi, assembly GCF_010614825.1. Taxonomy (NCBI): domain Bacteria; kingdom Bacillati; phylum Bacillota; class Bacilli; order Caryophanales; family Bacillaceae; genus Neobacillus; species Neobacillus sedimentimangrovi. The sequence continues at coordinate 8,845 of NZ_JAAFZF010000027.1, read as the reverse complement.
CAATTCCCTTTGAAAAAATTGACAAGTTAGGTTATACTAGTAAAACAATGTCATTTTGATAGACTCAGGTTCTACTACTATTTTCAAACACAGGAGTCTTCCAGAAAGGACCGCGGCCGTGATCAAAAATGATTTAATCACATTAATTGAAAAAAAGCGAGCTGAATTAATTAAAGTCGCTAATAGCAACGGCTTAACGTCTACCGTTGCGATTCGTTACAGCCAAGAACTTGATCATTTAATCAATGAATATTATCGACAACATTTGAATCATGTTTCTTCTTCAAGATATTAAAAAACCTGGTCAGTGAACTGCTTCAATCATTAGGCATACCTAATCATTGGAGTATCGTTCATTAGCCCAGGTTTTTTCTTTTTTATAGCAAAGTTTTTGATGAAACCAAAAGGAAATTTAACCATATTATACAATTATTGGGTTCACTTATAGTACAATAAAAATATTCCATCTAATAAGAATAAAAGGAGGTTAAACCATGTCCAAAATTGTCCCCTATATATTACTTGCCATATCCCTTATTCTTTTTAGTCTCATCCAATCGGGCATTTCGCTCGGAAGTTTAGGACCATTCGTTGTAATTGCCATGATCCTATGCCCTATTCTCGCTCTTATATTAGGTATTCGAAATTCAGGAAAAGGGAAATGGATTTCTGTTGTTCTTAGTGTCGTTGTAATCCTTACTGTATCCCTAATAGGAATCATAGGTACTGCATTTCTCAACGAATTTTAATAAACCAAAAAACGACCATCCAACAATGGACGTTCTTTTTTTGCGGTCAAAGCTAAAAAGAGTTTTCATTTTCGACCAAAACATCCCACTAGGATTTCCTAGTGGGGAAACATTTATTTATTTGTAGCTAGCAAGTTTCTTACTATTTTATATACTAAAAAGATAAATAAAATAAAACAACAAGTGAAAATCCCATCCCTTTTCAATGGTTTGATCTCATAAAAAAAAGAGCCACATGATTTCCCATTTCTAATCCCCTCTTAGTGTAAAAGTAACCCAACTTTTTCAATAGAGAGTAAAAAAGGATCATCAGTATGACTCCATTTCATCCTATCAAATTTTTACTCTGTTTCAGACAGCAACAAGAGGCCTTAACTTTTAATCATCGATACCTGTCTACAATGGAAAAGAATACTTAGAAGATCTTACCTTACAACGCGCCCGCCAATTCCTATTCGACTGGGGAGAGTCGCACATTATTTTACAGGGTATGTTCCACTGCACCGTTTTGAAGAAGAAACATTTTATAATAGAGACCACCGAGTGAAAGCAGTTCTTGATGGGTTCCTCGTTCAACGATTTCACCTTGGTGTAGAACGAGAATTAAATCGGCATCCTGGATGGTCGATAATCGATGGGCAATCGCAATCGTTGTCCTTCCTTTTCTCATTTTGGAAAGGGCCGTTTGAATCTCTTCCTCTGTTTCTGTATCAATATTGGCTGTGGCTTCATCGAGAATGAGAATTTTCGGATTTGCCGCGATCGTCCGTGCAAACGCAATTAATTGTCGCTGACCGCTAGAGAAGGTGGCCCCTCTCTCCACCACTTGATGTTCATAGCCATTTTCCAATCGTTCAATAAAGCTATGTGCTTGAACAAATTTTGCCGCTTCTCTCACCTGCTCATCCGTCAAATCTTTGTTATGGAGGCGGATATTATCTTTTACCGTTCCAAAAAATAAAAACGGATCCTGTTGGACAAGACCTAGTTTATTCCGTAACTCCTTTTTTGAATAATTTCGAATGGATTCTCCATCAATGAAAATATCTCCGCGATCAAATTCGTAAAACCGCATCATCAAGTTGATGATCGAACTTTTTCCACTTCCCGTATGGCCAACAAGCGCTACTGTTTCTCCGGGATGAGCTGTAAACGATATATTTTTCAAGACATCCCTTTTCCCGTCATAAGAGAAACTCACATTCTTAAATTCTATTTTCCCTTGTTCAATGGTATTCGAATTGTCCTTTTGCGCGGGTGCCAATTCTTCCTCGTCGAGCAGTTTAAACACGCGAGAACCAGCGACGATGGCTTGCTGGAAAAGAGAAAGCCTCATCATCATCTGATTCACAGGTTCGAAAAAGCGTTCCAAATAATTGATAAAGGCATAAATGACACCAATTTTTACCGTTGTATCGAAAGAGGTAACACCGAAGTAACTTAAGACCAGTATTAAAGCAAATATATAAATTAAATCAATGGCTGGGCGTAAAAGGAGTCCATCAATTTTAATATTCTTCATTCCTGCATGATAATGTTGATTATTGATTACCCCAAATTCTTGTCGTAGGCGTTTTTCCTGACGAAATACCTGAATGATAGCCATCCCTTGTAAAGACTCGTTTAACTTTGCATTTAACTGACTGAGTCTTTCACGCATATCGAGGTAATACCTTGAACTCCATTTCCTGTATAAGCGAATGACAAAGATTAAGATAGGAATGAGCACTACACAAAATAATGCAAGTTTTACATTTAATAGAAACATCGCAACGAAAATACCGCTCAGTAGAAAACCGCTTTGAATAAACGTAGCGAGGACTGTGACAAACATATCTTTAATGGCTTCTGTATCGTTCGTTACTCTGGAGACAATACTACCGGCTGGTGTTTTATCAAAATATTTCAATCCTAGAGCTTGAACTTTTGAAAACACATCAATCCGAAGTTGCTGAATAATTAAAAGCGCAATTTCTTGGAATTTCACTAGCTGAAAAAATAATAATAGGGCTTTCACTACCTGAATTCCCATATACAAAATACCGAGTAAAAGCAATGGCTGAAACTCCAAATTTCCTGGTGTTAAATAATCATCAATAAAGATTTTCACCAAAATGGGAAGGATAATTTCTAATATCGTGGTCATGAGTAATAATAGAAAGGCCATCGCCAATCGCTTTTTATGCGGTTTTGTATAGGAAAGAAGGCGGAATAACACTTCCCTTTGTTCCTGTTTCGATAAATGAAATTTTTCTTTCATATTAATGTCCCCCATGCTCCACCAACTCTTCCAGCTGCTGGCATAAATACATTTCTTTGTACCAACCGTTTTGGCCCATCAATTCCTCATGTGTACCTCGTTCAATGATTTTTCCGTCCTCAAGAACAAGAATAAGATTGGCATGTTGGATGGCACTTAATCGATGGGAGGTGATGATGGTTGTTTTTCCTTCTCGATTTTGTTTAAGTGAGGAGAGGATGGCTTCTTCTGTTTTCGCGTCTACAGCAGATAAAGAATCATCCAAGATTAACACTTCGGGATTCATTAATAAAGCACGCGCAATGGAAATTCTCTGCTTTTGTCCGCCTGATAATGATACTCCCCGCTCTCCTACGATCGTCTTGTATCCATTTGTAAATTGAAGAATATCTTCATGAATATGGGCCAGTTTTGCCACCTGTTCAATCTCTTTCTGATCCGACTCAGGATTCGTAAAGGCAATGTTTTCCGCTACAGTCGCAGAAAACAAAAAATGATCCTGTGGGACATAGCCAATGGCCTCCCTTAATCTCTCTATCTTATATTCTGGTAACGTATGTTCTCCAAAAGTGATGGTTCCTTGATACCCTTCAAATTCCCGAATCAAGAGCTTCAATAAGGTGGTTTTCCCTGCTCCTGTTTTTCCGACGATCCCGAGCGTTTCTCCTTTTTTTAGGGTAAAATAAATTTCTTTTAAAACTGGTGAGGATTCCCCAGGATAAGTGAATTCGGAAATGGAATAGACAATATCACCGCACGGAACGATATCCAATGCTCCATCAGCATTTTTGATTTCTACTCTTTCCTTTAATAGAGTGGAAACCCGGTCATAAGAAGCACGACCTCGTTCAACAATATTAAACAACCAGCCAAATGCAAGCATGGGCCAAATTAACAAACCTAAATAGGTTGTAAACGATATTAAATCACCGATCGTCAATTCACCATTGAGTACATATTTTGCACCAAACACGATAGATAAAAAAAAGGAGATTCCAACAATAATAGAAATTGTAGGGTCGTATAAAGAGTCAATTTTAGCCACAACGATATTTTTGCGAACAACATCCTCTGAGTGCTTTCTAAAATCCTCTACTTCTTCTTTTTCCTGGCCAAATGTTTTTATGACCTTGATTCCCGTAATACTTTCCTGTGTCTTATCATTTAAGGAGGAAAAGGCTTCTTGTGCTTGATGAAAACTTCTATGTAGCATTGTACCAAACCAGCTAGTCAGTATTGCCATAAAAGGCATCGGAAGTAAACAAATCAACGTTAATTTCCAGCTAATCGTAAATCCCATCATCAATATCACAAATCCGCCAGTGGAGAGAGAATCAACAAGGGTTAAAATTCCTGCTCCTGCCGTCTGTTGAATCGCTTGCAGGTCGTTGGTCGCATGAGCCATTAGATCTCCAATCCGACTTTTTTGATAAAAAGATGGAGACATTTTGGTGAAATGATGATATAAACGGTCCCTTAAAATCTTACTTAGCTTTACAGCTGAACCAAAAATCATGATTCTCCAGTAATATCGTAATCCATACAAAAGGAGCCCGATACCAATCAAAAGGAACACATATTGAACGAGTAATCCTTTTGTCAAGGTTCCTTCGTTAATATGGTCCGTCACACGCCCGATGATTTTGGGCGGTATCACTTGCAAGAAAGCGACCAATAACAAAAAGAAGATTCCAGAAAGATATGCCTTTTTCTCTTGTTTAAAAAACCAGCTAAGTTCTAAAAAGACCCTCATATACCCTCCCCCAAAACATGAAGTCATTCCACTCCAATAATGATCTAAAACTATTTCGCATTCCGAGGTTTTTATTTTACCAAATATTTATAAAATAATAAAGATTTAGAATTTATTCTTTTAAATAAAGGCTCTGTTAAAGGTAGATGTTGATATTTGATAATTGTTCAAAATCTTTGTGCAATTATGATAAGAACGTACATTCTAGGAAGGAGCAAAGGTGAGCAAAGCGTTTAGTAATTTGTTAAAGTATATCGACAAACTACCCCATACAAAAAAAGAACAAGTCTACCAATGGGTTAAACGCTATGTTGAACCTTCTTCTTCTGCTAGTGGTAGTCTAATCAACGAAATGAGAGAAACTCGTTTCAAAGAAGGTTTTGAGTGTCCTCACTGTTCATCAGAACACGTTGTACGATTTGGAAAATACAAAGGGCGCCAACGCTATCATTGTAAATGTTGTAGCAAGACTTTTACTGACACAACTAATACTGTTCTGTATCGTACTCGAAAAGGTAACGAATGGATTACATTTGTTGAATGTAGGTTCAAAGGTTATTCCCTACGAAAATCAACTGAAATCGTGGGGGGTACTTAGGTTACTCTATTTTATTGGAGACACAAACTGTTAAATGCATTGAAACAAATGGATTTTGAACATTTTGAAGGAATTGTTGAAATTGACGAGACTTATTTCCTATACTCTCAAAAAGGGCAACGTGATATTAATGACCGCAAACCTCGTAAACGTGGTGGTAAATCTAAACATCGAGGAATAAGCCACGAACAAGTCTGACACATATGATAGTTTAAGAATGTTAAAATTTAGTGTGTAGTATTGTGTAAGAGTGAAGGGAGGGCTTTTAATTGTCAAGGATTCAATTTTTAGCTTCATCTAAACCATTAATAATGCCTAAAGAAATAGAAGATTACAATAATAATGGTATTTATGAATTAGGTATGTGTTTCTCAGTATATGAAGCAGATCAATGGTGGTGTGATATTGTTAAACCAGTTTTATCAATGCCATATATATATGAAGCTAGTGGTATTGGTAATCATTATTTTTTCGTTTATTTGGAGAAATATATGGATATAGGTGATGTCTTGGAACTTTATGAAATACCTGTACAAAAATGGTATGAAGAATATATTCAACGTGTACTTGAAAATCCAGAGCCAATTACAATCAACGTTGCTAGCTATACATACCAAAATCAATATGGAATTTATCAGCTTAACCCTAAAAAATGGGTAGAAGAACTCAGCCATCGAACATTGTTAACTGAACGTGGTGTAACAACAATTGTAAAATATTAATAATGTGCTTTTGTTTTTTTGGGTATTTTTTACAAATTAACTTATACCAATTTAAGTAGGAAACCTTTTTAGAACGGGTTTCCTTAAATTTTACTCATTTTTCAACATTAAAATTTAACAGAGCCCAAATTAAAAGAGCACCCCTTGAGTTTATCAAGACCTAATTTAAAAAAAGATTGAAAAATGAAAGGGTTCTACATATTAGTCATATTTAATATGTAGAACCCTTTCTTCTTTTACTAAAGCCCCCTTTAGTTGAATAACTTTCTAAACAAACTTTTCTTTATTTTTATTTAGCCAGGTAATAGAAATTAGGTAACCAATAATGGGTGATATTCCATATCCCATGATTGGCATTGGGAAATGACCAATTAAAGTTACAATCATCGTCATTAGAAAGTAAACCCCTAATGATAAAGAAATAATACTTTTCCGACCATAAAAAAAGAATGGAAATAATAATAATATAAGTGAGAAAATACCTAAAATAAACCAAAAATTCCCTAAGTCTGCAACTAAAAAGATAATATGTTCCACATAAGGAACTGGTGCTAAATCATCGAGAAAAACCCACGATATAACACAAATGGCTGCTGTAAATGTGATAAATAGTATCTTTATCATCCTATTACTAATTATTTTCCATACAATGAATGCAATCGCACATGCAAATGCAGTTAATTGACCTGCATCTGGCTGAAATAGCAATATCACTGATGTAATAATGGCTAATCCTAATACATAGTGTTCACGTTTATTTAATGCTAATTTCCATATATGAATAATTAACAAAGGCAAAATAATACTTGCTATATATAGATGGATTGGTCCAAAAGATAGCCAGCGATGGACACCATCTAATCCATTAAAGAAAAACGGCAAAATTAATAAAGCTACAATAATAATGGTGTAACTAAAATTACCAATAAAAAATTTTCTTTTCTTGTTCTTAATTATAAAGACCGAACTCAAAGTAGTTCCTATTATCCAAATTATTATGTTTTGAATCCAAAGACTTATAGTCACACCATATGACACCATTGCAAGAGTTCCTATAAGGATAGAAGGTAGCATAAGAAAATAAATTCTTACATCTTTAAAATCATTCATATTGTACGTCCTTTTATAAATTTATTATCCATAAAGTGTAACACAAAGTCATCAAAATTATTTTCCATTCTTAACCTATCCTGCCCGTTACTTAAATAAGACTTAATAACTTTCATAACAACTTACTTGTAAGGGAATACCTAATTCACCAATTAACTTAATAGCTTTTGGTTCAAATATAAAATTGCACTATCCTTCATAAAACACGCTAATTACTAAATCAATGCCTTTGGCTCCATAACTACGAAAAACATCTATGTATTTTTGTAGAGTCTCTGCTATCCAAAGTAGCCCGTAATCTTCCGAATTTTTATACTCATCTTGTGGGCATAATTCACCATTACCATAAGAAGAAGGTTCTCCTTTATATCTTCCTTTGGATAATATACGCTTTTCTTTTTGTATCTTCTATTATTAGTATAGTCTATTTAATATCATGGAGTGCTCTTTTCTAGTAAGATTGATCTTTCATTCCCATTAAAAAAACCGCTCCTCTGGTTCTGATTTCACCAAAAAGCGGCTTTTTCGGCGTTAACCCCTTATTTCCTAAGGGAGTCCTAGCCATTCGTTTTATTTCATATGCTTGTTCATTGCTTGCATCATTTGATTGATCTTCTTTTGAGATGGCTTTTGACCCATCTGCATCATCATAGTTTTTAACATTTGCTCATTGATTGGTGGATTTTTCTTTAAATAGCTCATCATGTATTTACGAGCAATGAAAAATCCTAGTGCTACACCAGCAAGCAGTGCTAGTATACCAACTAGAACATACATCATTCTAATTTCCTCCTTCATGTTGTCTACCATACTACAGTGTACTAAATAAAATGGAATTACACAATATTTCGTTTCAATTAGACATATTTTCTTTCTTTAATGGGTTTTAGCCATCCAAAACGCTCATGTTCGAGATCAATCGCTAAAATCGGTGATTCATACTTTCTTAACACTTCAAAAAATATCGTTTCCGCTTCATAGCTGCCATCTGCTTCAATCGTGAGGAGGTCTTGATAAATTTCTAATTTCGCCTTACTTATTTTTCCACTTAATTCAATCGTATATGCGCCATGATCGGCTTTAAATCCCTTTCTTTTTCCAAGATGTTTTTGAATAAGCTGGTGTATTTTCAATACTTCTACTTTTTTGGTGATATAGGCAATTTGCTTATTAATAATAAAAGCAAGTTCTCCACTAGCATTCAAATGTTCTTTGAAAAGTTGAAAAAATAATCTCTCGCGTCCGAAGTAATGAGTGGCAAATTCATCTTCTATTAAATATAGTTGATATTTTCTCACACAGACCTCTCCTTTGCCGACTTTCCTTTTATTTATTATAAAAAATCAAAAAAGAAACATTTGTCTGAAAGCGACAAAAACTTTCACTATTTTTGTCGATTCAAAGAAGGGTCGAACTTTTCTATTAATCCAGCCTAAATCTTTCATTCAAAAAAAAAGAGAGAACGATTTAAAATGGTACCTGTAGGTAGGACACTCGAACAAAAGAGTGTTCAACCTACAGGTATATTTATATACTTGAATTTCAGAATATGGAGATTAGGGGACAACATGAGTAAAATAACATTTTCATCTAAAGAGATAAACATGCTTCAAAAAAATCCAAATGTACAGCGTGTCAGCGAAAGGTCTATTA
>NZ_JAAFZF010000026.1:0-41627 GCF_010614825.1 Neobacillus sedimentimangrovi | reverse complement strand
GAAGAATTGAAAAAGAAAATCGAAAAATATATCGATTATTATAACAATGTGCGAATAAAACAAAAACTGGCTGGTATGAGTCCAGTTGAATATCGAATTCATACCAGCCAATTAATTGCATAATGAAGAACTCTAACTTTAAGGGGTCACTACCTACTGACATCCTTTTCATATTTCATAATTAATGTACTTTCTGGTTCTTCAATCGATTGAATAGACTTCCTATTGTTTCCTCTGAAGCTATGAATTAATTATGTTTCATTTTTTTAAAGAGATAAACAAATATTATAAAGGCAATGATCGCTAATATATATTTTAGGTGATAAGATGATTCCAATACTTGTTTAATAGAGTAGGCTTCAATGAAGATTCCTGGAAGCATTCCTAGGGAACTTGCCATAAAAAAGGTAAAAATACTTGTTTTACTAATGGCAGCTGTCAAATTAATTATACCAGATGGAATTAAGGGAATAATTCTCAAGACTAAAATAATGACAAAAGAGTCCCATCCTTGTGTATTCTGAAGTTTTATTAACCATTTATTTTTGTTTAATATTGTGGGATTTAAAGATTTAATCCCTTTTCGATATAACCAAAAGCTAAACACTGCTCCAACACACTCGCCGATGTAAGTGATCGCTAAACCAGTATGAAAGCCAAAAAAGGTGATATTTGTAGCAGTAATAAAAATACTTGGAATCACTCCCCCTATACATATGACAATGTTAATTATGATACTAACAAGAATTCCATAAGGGCCACTTGAAGTTATTAAATCTTCAAAGACACCAGTCATTGCTCACCCTCAGTACTCCATTTGTATCCGACTCCCCAAACAGTTTTTAGGTGCTCATCAACTGGGAAACCAACATGACGAAGCTTTTCTCTTACATTACGGATATGGGAATCGATTGTTCGATCTTCCACATCCGAATTATACTTCCATATAGTTGTAAGTAAATGGTCTCTGGTGAAAACTTTATTAGGGTTACTGATAAAGAGAGCTAATAAAGAATATTCCTTCGGTGTCAATGAAATACTTTGTTTTTCAAATGTGAACTCATAAGCTTCTTCGTTTAAAACTAATCCTTTAAATTTCAAAATGTCCTCTTTATCATTTTTCGTTCTTCGCATGACAGCTTCCATTCTTGCTAATAATTCTTTTTCATTAAAAGGCTTTGTAATATAATCGTCCGCACCGATTTTTAATCCTTTAACTACTTCCTCTTTGTCATCACGGGCTGTAAGCATGATAATAGGTATATCTGATGTTTCACGGATTTTTGCACAAGTTTGCCACCCATCCAAATCAGGCATCATAATATCTAAGATAACTAGATCTGCTCGTTCATTTTCTAAAAACTCGGTAGCGTCTTTTCCAGATTGTTTTTTAACACATTTGTAGCCGTGAGGGGTGATATATAATTCTAATAAGTCAAGCATTCTTTTCTCATCATCCACTAGTAAAACAGTTCTCATTTTATTCCTCCTTCAAAACAAGTTTAAAACAGGTTCCTTGTCCAACTTTACTTTCAACGGAAATTTCTCCTCCATGTGCTTCTACTATTTCCTTAACAATAGCTAATCCTAAACCGAATCCTCCTGTCGCTCTTGAACGGGATTTATCTACTCGGTATAAACGATTAAATATATATGGTAAGTCCTCTTTTGGAATTCCTATTCCTTCATCTTCAATGGAAATGTGGATGCTATCGTTCTTTTTAAAAGCCTTTATTTGAGTTGTTGTATTTTCATTGGAATACTTAAGAGCATTATCTAAAAGGTTAAGAAAAACCTGATCAAATCGTATTGGGTCGATTGAAAAATAGAGGTTGTCTTCACAGTCTAACTTTAACTGGATTAGCTTTTCTTTAAACGCAGGTAAGACCCTTTCAATAATAGAATGTAAATATGAACAGATATGAACCCTTTTCCTATCGATGGAGAAAGCGTTCTGATCCAACCTTGCTAAGTCAAATAATTCCTTTACTAACTGTTCGAGATGTTTGGATTCTTCATGGATAATATTGAAATAATGTATCCGTTCCTTCTCCTCTTGCGATGGTCTTCTACCTATATCAGAGTAGCCTTTAATATAGGTTAATGGTGTCCTCAATTCATGAGATACACTAGCCAAAAATTCATTTCTTTCTTGTTTCAAATGATTCAGGTCATTAGCTAATGTTTGAATAGATCTTGATAACTCACCAATTTCATCTTTTGACATGTTGGGTAATGATACAGAAAAGTCACCTTTACTTAGTTTCTTTGTTGCTTCATTCATTGATATTAAAGGCTTTGTTAGAGCCCTTGATAAAAAGAAAACCGTAATTAACATAAAAAACAAGATGAGAAAAGAGGCTAATATAAAATGTTTGTTTAACTGTGAAATCAATGTTTGCACTTGATCGGTGCTTTTAAACATGTACACATACCCTTTTGTCCCATTTTCACCGGTAAAAGGTGATACAGTTGCTATATATTTTTCTCCTTTTAAATTTGACTGCAATATTTGTCCGTTTCTCGGTACTTTATGGATAGGTTGGTTTATTATTCTTTTTATGCTTGAATCAATAGAAACAGAAGATTCAATAATTTTCCCCTTGGAATTTTTAATTACTACCTCTGTATCTGTTTTGGACTCCATTAGGGCAATATGATGAAGGGTGGATGAGTCCGATGAAATTTCCAAAACGTCACGATGGCTATTGCCTCTTTCTTTTAGTGAATTGAGTTCTTGCATTGCACGAGACTCTATAACATGGCGATGTAAGTACATCATGGAAGTAGTTTCAATGATTAAAATACAGACAAAAAACCATAATCCTAATTTTAGAGAAATTTTCATAATGAGCTCCTGTTTATTTTTTTAGAAATATTTTATAGAAGAAATGTGCAGAAAATATGCATATGATCAACATTGTACATTTTAAAAACCGGTAATTTATTACTCTACAAAAAAGCATCGGATGTTCAGAAAGTATTAAGCCAAGTTTCTAAACCAGTGTCATGCTATTTATACTACTAATATTAATTTTCTATTATACAATCTGGCGAAGTTGTACATTCAAAAACACCGTGATTCTTCTCTTTTGCACACATAGAAACACCATTTTCTTTATCGTTTTGTATACAGCAGAGGAGCCATTGTTGAGATAGAATCCAATGTTGCAATGGTATTTTTTATAAAATTCTATGAACAAGTTATGTATAAAATCAATATAAGGGGATCTTTCCACAATCTTTTTAAGGTTTTCCAATTGAAAATTCAGGATTAATAGAAGTTATGACGATTTTAAATAAACGTTTGATTAGTGTAAAAAAGGCGTGAAATGGGTAGAAAGATGAATGTTTAAAAGAAATAAATCATATTTTGCGGAATGGTGGACTTTTTCCTGGGAAATTCACATGCAATTTTCGACAAACTTTTATAAGGATTGGAAAGGGAAATACTATTTTCTAAGCAAAATTATATGTTGTAAACAAACGATTGATTAGTACCATCTTTTCTGAATATAGCTGGAAAGATGTCGATTCGTGTATATTTTAGATCTTCTTATACTAAAAGTTTTTTTCGGAATTGGAGGGGGAATGTTTTTCTATGTTTAATGTTGGCAGCTTTTTTAATCAATCGTTTGATGGAAAGAGAAATAAGAGGAGATTGGGAGAGGTTTGAAAGATAAACGTTTTGAAAATCGAAGAATTGTAATTTGCGTTTATATTAATCAAACAACTAGACTGATCTAGCGTGGAATCAGTCTTTGTTTTTTTCAATATTTCCCTACCCCAATTCTCTTTCTCAAATGAGTGTATGGTCTCAACTAATGAAAAAACTTATATTAAAGATTAAATAATACGAGCAAGGTAATAATAAAAAAAATTGACTAGACATCTTTTCTATCATTTTGACAGAACACAGAATATAGAAAGAAATGGGATTTTCAGTCACAATAATCTTATTTTCTCCAAATTCATTAAACATTAAGGGAAAAACTCTTAAACAATATAGAACAGAAAAAATGGTGTAGATAGGGATATTGGAGAACAACTTAATTACAAAAAGTAATAATGAGCAGAACGATCCAAGAGCTATAAGGGGTAATGGAGATTTGTATGGAGGGAGAATTTTTGGCGGGGTAAAAATAATCTAGGAATTTCTTAGTTCCTTTTTCATTTTTAAAAGAAGGTTCCGCTTCGAAGAGGAAAATATGGGTGTTTTGAAAACATTTACATGCCTTTTTACCCCAATTAGAATAAAGGTATCCGATGAAGAAATTTTGTTTCATTTCAATGGAAGAAGGTGATGATACCTGGTTATTAAATGTATACCTAATGATAGATTTTGAACCTTTTATTAATCCCTGATATACTAAACAGATTGTTATTTTTAAAAGAGGGTAATCCAATAACACAGGCGATATTGATTAGAAGGTGTCGATCGACAAATGCAAAACATTCAGCTGAATAGTAAGGAAATTAGAATTCTACAATACTTAAATAAAAATCAAAATGACTGCCTTTCGAGTCAGATGATTGGCAATCAAATGGATATTTCCGATAAAACTGCTCGTAAATATATAAATCATTTAAAAGAGGTTGTAGAGAAACACGGTGCAGTCATTGAGATGAAGAAAGGTCATGGGTATTCATTAACAATAAAAAATAACAATCTATTTTATCAGTTTCTAGAACAAATCAGCGATAAACATACGAGTATGTCAAATGTTTATTTCTTAACTGAAAATGCGGATCGCGAACGATTTATATTAAATAAATTGTTAATTGAAAATAAAACAATCACCATTAGTGAACTTGCTTCTGAGATGTTTGTTAGTAAATCAACGGTTACGAAAGTACTTTTAAAAATAAAAGATAGACTTCATCATTATAATCTCGAAATTGACTATAATGCAGACGGAGAATTAGTCATACACGGTTCAGAATTAGAGAAACGGCGCTTTATTTTAAATTATTTCTTTTCTCGGGAGTCGTTTGATAAATTTATGGATTTTGAACCAATAAATTATAAAAATAAAGGGTTTACCGTTGAGACTTTGTTTATCATTGTTCTGGAAGAGTGCCGAAAATATAAGATTCAAATTTCAGACTACCTTTTACAAAATCTTGTTCTCCATTTGGCATTAGCAATTAAGCGGATTGATGATGGGTATACAATTCAAGATTTTCCAATCGACCCAGAGCTTGATTTTGATAAAGAATTATTTGTTGCCGACAAAATTGTTCAACGAATTGAAAATACGATTGCAATCCAATTTCCAGTAAATGAGGCCAATTATATCGCATTGCACCTCAAGTCAAAAGCAAATCAGCCAATCAAAAGCGTTGAAATGGCTACTGACATGGTGCCGTTACAAGAACAATTATTGGCTGTCACTATGGAACTGAAAGAAAAAGAAGGCGTGAAATTAAAGGTCGATCAAAAATTAATTTTGGGGCTAAAAACACATTTCAAACCTTTACTAACTAGACTGCAAATGGGCATTGAGCACAAAAATCCACTACTTGAAGAAATCAAGAGCGACTATGCTAGGATATTTGATTTAACAAAAAAATACTTTGCCAAAATGCCTGTATTATCCCCATATGAAGTCGATGATCATGAATGGGCCTATATTGTGTTACACATTCTTGCCGCAATGGAGCGATATAAGCGAAACCATAAACTAAATGTTATAGTTGTTTGTTCTACTGGATTGGGCAGCGCACAAATGTTGAAGAATCGGTTGGAAAATGAGTTTATGGGCTATATCCATATTGTTGATGTAATTAGCTATTACCAATTAACAGATCAACATTTGGAAGGTATCGATTTGATTATTTCAACGATCGATATATCGGTTAGCTTTTTTAATGTACCGGTCATTAATGTGAGTGTTTTTTTAAACCATAAAGATATTCAAGCAATCAGTAAATATATTGATAAAAATAAATTGAAAGACGTAGAGGCTATCCAACTGTGTACTCCCGCTGTGGAAATGGAAAAGCGATTTGATAAGTTTTTCCATCCTGATCGGTTTATGGTTTTTATTGATAAAGTCAAACGGGAACATATTTTGGAAAAGATGATTCGTGCGTTAACAGATTGTAATTCAAGTGAGTTTATTGATGACATGCTCAAAAAAATGGAAATCCGAGAGACTTTTGGGTCAATTGTATTTGCTAAAGAAGTAGCGTTTCCTCATCCAGTCAAACCAATTGGTGTAAATAGTGAAATCGTTGTCAGTGTGATACCAGATGGTGTGGAGTGGGATAAAGACCATTCACAGATTAAGTTAATTATATTGATGTCACCATCAAAAGTAGAAAATGAGGGTCTTAACATGATACTTAGTGCTCTTGCTACTTTTATCGAAGATGATGAATTGAAGCAACAATTATTTCAAAATCCTGATTATGAGGTTTTCAAAAATTTATTAATGTCAGTGGTTAAAACAAATCTATGAAATTAGTTTATTTTCCCCGGACGATCGTTTTTGAGCAATATGTGCAGAAAAGATTTTCAGATTAACCCGACTTGTGGATATTTGGTGCCAATTTTATTCGGAATATTGCGATATTATTTGCACCCCTCAAACAATGATTCAAAAAGATAAGGTTTAAAAATAAAAAGAAAAGGAAGATTACAATGTCGTCAGGTGTGTTTGATAAATTAATCAACTCACTAAATAAAGTTGCTGAAAAAGTAAACAGCATTAAGTATATCATTGCCATTAAAAATACCTTTGCTGCATTACTCCCAGTAATTATTACGGGTGCTTTCGCAACACTGTTTTCATCGGTTGTATTCGATGCAGAAAATGGGTTAGCTCAAATTTCTGCTTTAAGTTTTTTAGAAAAATTTAAACCGATTTCAAGTACAATTAGCTATTTTACATTAAATTTTTTAACCATTTATGCTGTGTTCCTATTAGGGATCGAGGTTGCCAAACTCAATAATATCAAAGGGGTCTTCCCGGGTATTATTGCTGTAATGTCCTATTTAACGGTAAATCCAACATTCTTTAATTTAACCCAAGATGATGGTTCCAGCATCATTGTTCAAAATGTATTGGCAAAACAGTATACCGATACCAAAGGTTTATTCCTTGGTATTATTGTAGCAATTCTTTCAATCGAATTGTATCACTGGTTAAGTAAACAAGATAAATTAAAGATTAAATTACCTGATTCTGTACCGGCAACTGTTTCTAATAGTTTCTCATCATTAATACCTACCATTTTTACTGTTGCTATCATTGCCACTGCTGGTTTTGCTATTGAAGCTTTAACAGGTATGTATGCTTTTGACATTATTTATTCCCTTGTACAAAAACCTTTAGAAGGGCTTATCCAAGGGTTACCTGGCGTACTAACCCTCATGTTAATTGCTCAAGTCTTTTGGGTAATTGGTATTCATGGTATGCAAATGGTAAAACCAATTCGTGAACCTTTATTACTTTCGGCTATTGCTGTAAATACGGCAGCATTCCAAGCGGGAGAAGAAGTTCCAAATATTATTAACATGCCTTTTTGGGATATTTATATGACATTTGGTGGGTCGGGTGCGACCTTGGGTTTATTAATTGCTATTTTCATAGTAGGAAAACGAGAAGATTATCGACAAATTGCGAAATTATCGTTTGTCCCGGGGATTTTTAACATTAATGAGCCATTGATTTACGGCTTGCCAATTATGCTAAATCCGATTCTTGCAATTCCTTTCATTATTACGCCGTTAATAACGGGAACGATTGGATATTTTTCAACATTAATTGGTTTTGCTGGGAAAGCTGTCGTCATGGTTCCTTGGCCAGTTCCACCAGTTCTAAACGCATTTATTGCAACAGCTGGAAGTATCGGTGCTGTTATCACACAAATTGTTTGTATTCTTGTATCCATATTAATTTATATCCCATTTGTAAAAATCGCTGATCGAAGCGCTAGAGAGAAAATTGATAGCGAAGCTGCATAATTGGATTTTTCTACACTAATACGACACAGATTTTATTAAATAACCAATGAAAAGGAGATATTGATATGAGCAAAATTAACATTATTTTAGTATGTTCTGCAGGTATGAGTACTAGTATGATCGTTTCAAATATGAAAAAAGTGGTGGCCCAAAAAAATATGGATGTTTATATTGAGGCAATCCCATCGACGGAAGCAGAAAATTATATGGAGACGAACGATGTTGATGTTCTCCTTCTCGGACCTCAAGTTCGCTATTTAGAAAATAGACTTAAGGAATCTACAAAAGATACAGGTATCCGTGTCGATGTGATTAACCCTCAACACTATGGAACATTGAATGGCGAAAAAATTTTACAACAGGCACTAGACTTAATTAAAGAAAAAATAGGTGAATAGATATGGAGTCAAATATTGAAATCATTATGTCATTGATTATGAATGCAGGAAATTCTAAAAGTTACTCTATGGAGGCTATCAAAGCTGCCAAAGAAAATGATTTTTCTTTGGCAGCAGAAAAATTAAAAGAAGCAGAAACAGCTATAAATGCAGCACATAGTACCCAAACTTCTTTGTTAACAAAAGAGGCAAATGGTGAAAAAACAGAAATAAGTTTATTGCTAATTCATGGTCAAGACCATTTAATGAACGCAATAACCTTTCTTGATATGGCTAAAGAATTTGTTACATTATACGAAAAAGTGAGTGGCTTTTCAATAAATGTAAATGAAGGAAATTAAAAAAGTTATATTTTAAACGGAATTTGTTGAAAGGTGATTATATATGATTCATAAAGAGTTCTTATGGGGTGGTGCTTCAGCTGCCAATCAGATAGAAGGAGCGTATTTAGAGGGAAATAAAGGATTATCGAATATTGATCTTCTTCCTTATGGCGAATATCGATTACCTATCGCTAGAGGAGAACGGAAATATTCTGATGTACCGGAGGGGTTGTACTATCCGTCCCATGAAGCGATTGATTTTTATCATCATTACAAAGAAGATATTGCTTTGCTAGCCGAAATGGGATTCAAATGTTTTCGTTTTTCCATTGCCTGGTCTAGAATTTTCCCGACTGGATTGGAAGAAAAACCGAATGAAGAAGGGCTTCTGTTTTATGAAAATGTGATAAATGAATTATTAAGATATAATATCGAACCAATTGTAACGATCTGTCATTTTAATGTGCCTAAAGGGTTAATGGATGAATTTGGCTCATGGAAGAGTCGCCAAATGATTGATAGGTATGAGAAATATGCAGTTACACTGTTTAATCGTTTTAAAGGAAAAGTGAAATACTGGATTTCCTTTAATGAAATCAATATGTTACTACACAAACCGTTTACTGCTGCCGGTGTATCCATTGATGAGAATGAAAAACGTAACCAGGTGATTTTTACAGCGGCACACCATATGCTCGTTGCGAGTGCGTTAGCGACTAAACGTTTACGAGAGATTGATCCTGACGCTCAAATGGGCTGTATGTTAGCTGCAGGAGAATATTATCCATATAGCTGTGATCCAGAAGATGTTCGGGTGGCGCAAATGGCCAATCAAGAAACTTTCTTCTTTATTGATGTTCAAGCTCGAGGGGAGTATCCTCGCTGGGTAATAAAAAAATTTGAAAGAGAAAATATTCATCTTAATGTGACGGATGAAGAAATACAATTATTAAAAGAGAATACGGTTGATTATATTTCCTTTAGCTATTATGCTTCCAGAACTTCTAAGGCAAATACGGAAGGTGTGGATACGAATACGGGGAATGCGGCTGGTGGTGTCGTAAACCCACATCTATCCCGCTCAGAATGGGGCTGGATGATTGATCCAATGGGTTTTCGTATAACGATCAACTCCATTTGGGATCGATATCAAAAACCATTATTTATTGTTGAAAATGGGTTAGGGGCAAGAGACAAGGTTGAAGTGGATGGGAAAATTCATGACCAATACCGAATCGCTTATTTAAGTGCACATATTAGAGCATTCAAGGAGGCAATAGAAGAAGATGGGATTCCGATTTTAGGTTATACTTTATGGTCTGCTATTGATCTTGTTTCCTCTTCTGAAGGTCAAATGGAAAAACGTTACGGTCTTATTTATGTTGACAAAGATGATCAAGGCAATGGGTCTTTAAGACGAATGAAAAAAGATTCCTTCTATTGGTATAAGAAGGTTATTGAAACAAATGGAGAAGATCTGGATCCGGATAATTTCCATAAAAGTAAGTAAAACTTGATAATTTTCGCCAAACGCTACAAGTATGATAATCGGTTCGGTTATAATTCAATTTATCATTTTCCAATCATGCATGGCTTTATGTATTGCATTATCGTGCTCCGATTAAGTTTAATAATCTATTATGTTATTAAATTTTAGAATAGGGGGCATAAATTGATGGTTAAATATGAAGATTTTCACTTGCATGTTGGATACTATAATGATAGTCATGATTTGGAAGGTATTTTTTATAAAGAGAAGAATAAACCAAAATGGTACCTATATTTTGATGCGGATGGATATGATATACAATTGAAAAAGGAATATAAAAAAGAAGAGAATTTTGGTTATCTTGTAGGAATATATGACATAGAAGAAATTGATCAAACACAAGGGGATGAGTTCTTCAAAAATTTTTTAATGGAAGAATCAATTATTAAGTAAGGATACTTTAAGCAGTAAATGCGACTTGTCTCTATAAAATAAAGTTGCTAATTAAAAATTATGTTCCCAATCCGAAGGTTTTTCCGGTCCACTTCCGGCAGGCCTTCGTTTTTTTTATACCTGGTGAGGTTCCAAGCGTAATACAGTCCATTTTTTAATGAAACTACTATCTATATCAGAGAATTTTTACTCCGTATTCCTTAATCTGTAGGCACTGTCGCTGATGTTCCTAAAATGGGGTGTGCCGATTCAGTCCGTCCCTTTTTTAGAATAAAATCCATAAAATCACTTGGGTTGCACTGTCTTGTGGAGAATGTATATATCATATGGCCATATCGTATATTTTCTATAATTCTTGCCTTGCGAAAATGGCTAAATTTTATTACTTATGCAAGTTTTGAAGCTTCCCGTCGTTTAAAAACGGATGCGACTTTACTGTTTAGAGATTTGCATCCGTTTTTCAATAAGTGCTTCTGGAAAGATATTAGCTAGCAGGATTTTTATAGTTTTCCTTTTATTGGCGTGGTGCAAATAACATGACCGCAACACCTATTAAACATATGACTGTACCTACCCAATCGTAGATGTCGGGTGTTTTTTTATCGATACCCCATCCCCATAAAACAGAGAGAACAATAAATATTCCACCATAGGCAGCGTAAACTCGTCCAAAGGATGGAAAGGTTTGAAACGTAGCAATAACACCGTATAGTGCTAATGCAATTCCTCCAGCTATTCCCCAATAATATGGCTTACCTTCTCTTAACCACAACCAAATCAAATAACCTCCACCTATTTCAGCTAATCCTGCGAGTAAAAACAAAATGATTGCATGGATAATTGAAACCACTTTCTAAAAATAGTAGTATTTAGAACAAATTATAACATCTCCATATAATATTTCATGAAGCCGTTATGGATTAGTAGCCAAATACTTCATGTAATTGAATGGGGTTACTAAGTATATTTTATACCAATTGATTGTTTAATCTATGAAGGAATAACGATAGAGTACATTACTAAGGCAATTTTCATAAAACGAAGTAATTTTGGAGGTATAAAATGAAACCGAGAATTTCCGTTATAACATTAGGTGTAGATGACTTGGAAAAGTCTTTAAAATTTTATCGGGATGGGCTTGGATTACCGACAGAAGGTATTGTAGGACAAGAATTTGAACATGGTGCAGTTGCATTTTTTGATTTACAATCCGGTTTAAAACTTGCAATTTGGAAAAGAGAAGATATTGCACATGACACACACTTAAAAAAGACACCAATAAGTCCAACCGAATTTACGATTGGTCATAATGTTGAGAGTAAAGACGAAGTTGATAAAGTAATGGAACAAGCAAGGAAGGCTGGTGCGGTGATTACAGTTCCAGCACATGATACATTTTGGGGAGGATATTCTGGATATTTTCAAGATCCAGACGGACATTTGTGGGAAGTTGTTTGGAATCCAGCTTGGGAATTTCCGAAATAAGATAATATCTAATATCCTTTTTACATAATATTGCAATAATACAACAATAAGATTAGAGCGTTCTCTATCATAAAGGAGATTTTAAAAAGGTTTGAAAATAGATTTTGAAAGGATCGTATCCCTTCTGTTTAGACAGTAAAAAATCACTGTTAAATAGGAGGGGTTATTTAACCTAATAAGGAACAAAAATTCATAAATTATGTAGAGGAGTTTTAAATGTAGGACGGTTATTAAGTATTTAGATTCTTTTTCTCTTGAAATTTTCAAAATTACTTCTTCATTAAAAAATAACAGTTATCAATTTCTATTTTGAATAAACCTTTTTGAAAATACCCCTGTTGTTAGTACTATACTTAATAAGTTATTTAAAGTACCACCATTTCTTTGTTCTGCATTTCCCTATATCTTAAAAATTAGAATTAAAATGTGGGGGCATCAGTTTGAACGATTTTATATCTAGAGATATAGAATATGTATGATATTTACAGCTTGGTTCTGGATTATGCAACTTTAAATAATGGTATGGAGGAATAAACATGGATCAACATACTTACATGCTCATCATGATGATATCTTTTATAATACTTGGCATATTTAAACTGATTCGTCGAAACATTGGTTGGCAGCCATTAAATCAAGGACTTATGTTGTTTAGAATTGTATTGTTTTTTAGCATTGGTCTAATCTTTCTTGTTGAGGGGATTTTTCACCCGATTAGCTTCATTTCTGATGTTGTGGGAATAATTTTAGGAAGTATCCTAGCTTTTTATAGTGTCTCGGTAACACATTTTGAACAACGTGAAAAACGCCTGTATTACCGTCCGAACATTTGGATTGGCAGTATCGTTACATTGATATTTCTTGTTCGTTTTATTTATCGATTTTATGGTATTTTTACCGGGGGAGCCCTCGATTTAGTACAACAAAAGCAGGCTAATGGAATCCAGAATTTTAGTTCTGCTTTAGGGAATTCTTGGACTGCTGGTCTAATGTTAATTATGTTCGCTTATTATAGTATTTATTATTTTTTATTGTTAAAGAAACAAAGGGAAACTTCTAAAAATGCATGAACGGTTAAGGAGTTTAAAGGAAAGCCAGTCTCATTCGAGACTGCTTTCTCTTTAAGCTCTTAAAATTTATATAACAGCAAACGTATCATGTTTCTGAAGCTTGGTATCATAGCCATAACATAATATAGGAAACGGGTTTTAAGCGGAAGTTTATGCACATATTTAGATTTGAATATAGATAAGTTAGCAACTCTGTTCCATTTGGAATCTAATTTATCTACATCATTTATGTGATCCACGGTCCATTTGTGCACAGCTCCAGTTGTTTCTTTTAGCCTATCTTTTCCGGAATGGACAGCAAATGAGCTCATCACATCGAAGGCAATCTGCCCTTGTGGAAAATAGTTTATTAGTCGGTTTAGTAGCATTTTAACTTCATCCTGACTAAGGTACTCTAAAATCCCTTCGGCAATAATCATTGTCGGACGGTTATTCGAGATTTTCTCTAACCAGTTTGGATCCGTAACTGAAGAAGGGATCATCTCGTAGCCTTTTTGATTGGAAAAAAAGGACTTACGCAAATCAATAACCTCGGGAAAGTCAACATCAAACCATTGAATAGTGGATGGCGGGTTGATTCTTACTATCCTTGTATCTAGACCACAGCCAAGATTAAGTACTATGGCGTCGGGCTATTTTTTGATAAACTCCTGCAACCATGTATCCAATTGTTTTGCTCTGATTACCATCATTTCGTTACCAAAATGACTGAGCTTTTCAAAGTCATAGTCAATCATTTGCAGAATATCTGCTGCCTTTTTATCATGAAGGATCGAATGTTTGGAAAAACTATCTTTGGCTTTTGCTTGTAAAGAAATCAGGAGTGTCTCCATTTCTTTTGTTAAATTGATTTTATGATTCTTCGTGAAATCCATAATATTGTCTCTCCTATAGTGCTTATTCCCTCATTTTATTCAACAGTATATTTACCTTATGAAGGGCATATTTTAAATCCAACTGTTCTTCAACATTTAACTTATTAATATTTTCACTAAACTTTTGATAGATCTTTCCCCATTTTCGATCTTGAATCTCTTTTCCTTTTGGTGTTAAAGAAACTAACACGGCTCGTTTATCTTTGCAATCTTGAGATTTGATGAGATAGCCTTCAGCTTCCAACTCTTTAATAACATTTGTCAGTTGCTGCTTAGCTACATTGAGACCATGGCTAATTTCTTTAAGTTTTAATGATCGATTCTGCATGTACATATATTCAATGACATGATTCTGCATATGGGTTAATTCTGTTGAATCTTTGTTTAATTCCCTAAAATTTTCAAAGACATTAGGTATTAAAGACATGTACTCTTTTGCTATTTCTTCAATCATGTAAATTTCCTTTCTTTTGTATAGTACATATAATATTACTTTTGTTTGATTTAATCGACATTATTATTTATATTTAGTAAATATTTATTTACTAATTACCACAGAATTTGTTCACTCCTTAAAAGTGATCTTTAGTGATCTCGCACTCCTCTTTCTTCTCGCAATGAGGAATCTTCATATAAATTTTGACTAACCAAAGACTTGGAAATGAATGACTTGAAACGATTATCAATGTTACCGAAAATGATCAACTATATTGTGTTTACCAATGATGATATAGGAAATGTTATTAGTGTAACCAGTACAGTAAACGCTTTAAGTAATACGGTTTACGAAATATGTAAGCTAATGTAAACTGTTTTCATATCTCATAGATATTTACATAATCGAAATTTACATGTTTATCATCCCAATACAGGGAAAAGTAAAAGGAGGAGTCTAATATGACAAACGGGGATAATCATAAGGAGTTGTCACTAGAACAACGTGAAGAATTATTAAGCGTTTTGAAAGCTCGATTTGAGAAGAATATGCACCGCCATGAAGGTCTCGCATGGGAAAAAGTCCAAGCAAAGCTGGATGCTAAGCCTGAAAAACTATGGTCACTCCACGAAATGGAAAGAACCGGAGGAGAACCAGATGTTGTGAGGTATGATCAAAATTCTGACGAATACATTTTTTATGATTGTTCAGCAGAAAGTCCTAGTGGCCGGCGAAGTGTTTGTTATGACAGGGAAGCACTAGAATCAAGGAAAAAGCATAAACCGGAAAATAGTGCTATGGATATGGCAGCATCTATGGGCATTGAGATTTTAACGGAAGAACAATATCAAGAACTGCAAAAACTTGGAAGTTTTGATAAGAAAACATCCAGCTGGGTAAAAACACCTGATAAAATTAGAAAGCTCGGAGGGGCGATTTTTTGTGATCGACGCTATGACACCGTCTTTGTATACCACAATGGAGCCGAATCTTACTATGCTGCAAGAGGTTTCCGCGGATCGCTTAGAGTCTGATTAAACACAGTTAATGTGAGAACAAATCTTTTATAACTTTTTTCTACGCTCGGGCACGATTCTGAAATAGGAATCGTGCCTTCCTATATGTGAAGAACAACGAATAGTATCAGTTCTTCTTATTATTCAATTAAAATTATACCTCTCAAAACTCGTATTCTAAATTTATATGAAGACATCTTCCTTACATATAGACCGTATCTTTTCTTGAGTTGCTTTCGCATATTTATCTAAATGAATTTTCCTCTGTAAGCAAATTAACGCCCCTTTACTCTATTTCATGTTAAAATCTAGTAAAAAGAGATAGAAAAAAAGATAAGGGAGAATATCGGATGAAATCTTACTTACTTAAGTTAGGGGTATTATCGATTATCTTATTCCTTGGTTGGTCAACAGAAAATGTTTCTGCTGCAGGAGTAACTTGGGCATCTAAATGCGAAGCCTTTGGTCAAATAAAACCAAATCAAAATCCTACTACTCAGCAAATTAATTGTTTACTGACGAACGCAGCATTAGAAGCTAATATTCCTCCAGAAGTTGTCAAGGCTATTGTTGCACAGGAAAGCGGTTGGAAACAATTTAAGGATGGAAAGCCTCTAGTGTCTTCGGACGGCGGGATTGGCATCATGCAAATTACGAATCAATTAAACTATGACCAAGAGAA
Organism: Neobacillus sedimentimangrovi; assembly: GCF_010614825.1. NCBI lineage: Bacteria > Bacillati > Bacillota > Bacilli > Caryophanales > Bacillaceae > Neobacillus > Neobacillus sedimentimangrovi. Next base: position 25,428 of record NZ_JAAFZF010000026.1, on the reverse strand, counting down.
ATTGAAAACAGATATAACATACAATATCCAAGCAGGTGTAGAAATTCTACAGAAATTCTACCAGCGAAAGGACTTGCCGAAAATAAAGGGGGTAGGACCTGAAGTTATCGAAAATTGGTATTTTCCAGTAATGGCGTATAATGGAATCAAACCTGTAAACAGCCCGCTTTATAAAGATGGTAGCGGCAAAAATAAGGAAGCCTATCAAGAAAAAGTATTTTCGGTTATTGAAAAAGATAGCTTTTTAAGTGATACAAAGTTAGCAGAATTCCCATTTAGTAAGGAAGATTTCTTATATGATACTAACAGTGACGAAAATATTATTTTCAATAAACTGAAATATATCGTTACAGACCAGATGCATGCTTCTAACTACCATTTTCAAAAAGGAGAAAAGGTAGTTGTTACGAAGGATAATGCAAGATTACGAACAAATATTAAAACGACAACTGGTTCTCAATTACTAGCGAAGAATACGACTCTAATTATTGATGGGGAATTTATCTATGATCAGTATAATCTAGGTAACCAATTTGTCTGGTATCCGGTTACATCGGAGGATCGGAAGTTTGCAGGTTATATTTCGTCTGCTTATATCATGGAAAAATTAGAGGCACCTACTGTAAATCCAGTCAATGAACAGGATAAATTTGTAATCGGAAAAGCTCCTTTTTCCAATGTGTTGATTCAAATCCTGAATGGAAAATACTTGGTTGGAAGTGCGGAGTCTAATGCAGAAGGAGAATTCAAGGTAGCAATTCCTTCTCAAAAGGCAGGAGCTACTCTAACTATTACTTATAAAGATCATTTAAATAGGGTGAGTGAACCTGCAAGTATCAAGGTTCAGACACATATCCTGAATGGCTGGGTCGATCGGGACGGGAAAAAATATCATTATACTTCGGGAGTATTAGATACTGGTTGGTTTAAGGAAGGGAACCGCTGGTACTATCTTGATGCGAATGGTGTTATGCAAAAGGGATGGATCCGCGATAAAGGCCTCTGGTACTATTTAAATGCTAATGGTGTCATGCAAACAGGTTGGATAAAAGATGGATCTAGTTGGTATTATCTTAGCAGCAGTGGAGCTATGAAAACCGGTTGGTTGAAAGAAGGATCCAGCTGGTATTATCTCAGCGGCAGTGGAGCTATGAAAACCGGCTGGATAAAAGATGGATCTAGTTGGTACTATCTTAGCAGCAGTGGAGCTATGAAAAACGGTTGGCTAAAAGAAGGATCCAGCTGGTATTATCTCAGTAGCAATGGTGCCATGCAGACAGGGTGGCAAAAAATTAACGGAAAGTGGTACTACTTCTATTCAAACGGAGTTATGGCACATAATACATGGATTGGAAAATATAGATTAGGACCTAGTGGAGCCATGTTGTAGGTAGGTTATGATTTTGGCCAGCTTCTTTTAATAAAGAAGTTGGCTTTTTATATTTTGGTTTAATAATAACTAACCATTTACAAAATTTAGTAAAATTTTCGTGTTAAAAGTTTTTTCAAATGGGAGTTAAAGCATGTTATTTAACGATATTGTACTGCTAATATTTTTAATTGGAATGTATCCATTCTGGAATAAAAAATACACAGAAAAGTAATTGGCGAGATAAAGCGGTCAATTTTTTATCCGAGAATAAAAACTGTTCACATTTTTTCGTCTCTTTATAGTTCAAAAGTACTTAAATTATGTCAACAATCATTGTGACAAAATGCATTTTTGTATAAATTGATAGCCTCCTGCAAACGCTTTAATATAAACTTGTAAAGTTTAATCGATTTGAAAGGAGTACGTATCGATGAATACTTCTGATAATGATAGATCTAATGTTAAAGTTAAGATTCAGAGATTCGGAAGTTATTTGAGCGGTATGGTAATGCCAAATATCGGTGCTTTTATTGCATGGGGGCTTATCACCGCTTTGTTTATTCCTACCGGCTGGTTGCCAAATGAAGATCTTGCTAAATTAGTCGGCCCAATGATCACTTATTTATTGCCTCTATTAATTGGATATACAGGGGGCAAAATGATTCATGATGTTCGTGGTGGTGTCGTTGGTGCAACAGCTACGATGGGTGTGATTGTCGGAACCGATATCCCGATGTTCCTAGGGGCCATGATTATGGGACCAATCGGGGGCTATGTGATCAAAAAATTTGATCAATTGGTTCAAGGGAAAGTAAAATCTGGATTTGAAATGTTAGTTAATAACTTTTCTGCTGGAATCCTGGGTGGAATTTTAACACTACTTGCTTTTAAAGGTGTTGGCCCTGTAGTAGAAGCAGTAAGTAAGACATTAGCAAAAGGTGTTGAAATCATTGTTGATGCAAACCTGCTTCCATTGGCCAATATTTTAATAGAACCAGCAAAAGTTCTTTTCTTAAATAATGCAATTAACCATGGAATATTAAGTCCATTAGGAATTGATCAAGCTGCAAAAGCTGGAAAATCTATACTTTTCTTATTAGAGACAAACCCTGGTCCTGGATTAGGTATTTTACTTGCTTATTGCTTATTTGGCAGGGGAACAGCGAAACAAACTGCTCCTGGTGCGGCTATTATTCACTTCCTTGGTGGTATTCATGAAATTTACTTCCCGTATATTTTAATGAAACCAGTACTCATTTTGGCAGCTATCGCTGGTGGTGTAAGTGGTGTATTCACTTTTAATCTTTTCAATGCGGGCCTTGTTGCAGCTCCATCACCAGGTAGTATTTTTGCTCTGCTTGCAATGACTCCAAAAGGTAACTATGTAGGAGTATTGGCAGGTGTACTAGTAGCAACAGTGGTTTCTTTTGCAGTAGCCTCTCTTATCTTAAAAACAAGTAAACAAACAGAAGAAGATTTATCAGCTGCGACAGCAAAAATGGAAGAAATGAAAGGGAAGAAAAGCTCTGTTTCTTCAGCCTTAACAGCTGAACCGGAAACTGTTAACCCTGATAAAGTGAACAAAATTGTGTTTGCTTGTGATGCAGGGATGGGGTCAAGTGCAATGGGGGCTTCTATCTTAAGAAACAAAGTACAAAAAGCTGGATTGGATATCACAGTTATTAATACAGCAATTAACAATCTTCCAGACGATGCCGATGTTGTTATTACTCATAAAGACTTAACAGATCGTGCAAAAGCAAAGCTTCCAAATGTCACACATATCTCAGTTGATAACTTCTTGAATAGTCCAAAGTATGATGAATTAATTAATTCTTTAAAAAAATAAATAAACGTTTTTTAAGTCCGGACTAATGTCCGGACTTTTTCCTTATTTAAAAATGGCAACAATCCAATTGACTAATTCAAATTTTCCTTAAGTTGTTTTAAGGATTAGAGAGGAATAATATTATAAGTGGCAGTATAAAATTAAAATTTTGGCAACATGATAAGAAAGGAAAATAGGAGTCAGAATTCCATTTTTCGGAGTGAGCGATATGTATATTTCTGCAAGGGAAAGGCAGATTCTCGATATTTTACTAACTGCCAATCAAGAAGTTACAGTAAAGGATCTCGCAGAACAAATAGGCGTAAGTGGTAGAACGGTTCACAGAGATTTAAAAAATGTAGAGGATATATTAAAGGAATATGGGCTTATCTTAAAAAAGAAATCAGGTGTTGGTATTCAAATTATGGGTGATAAAGCAAAAATTCGCGAACTGGAGTTGTTTTTATTTAATTTATCCCATGCAGAATATACACCTGAAGAGCGGCAAACGATCATTTTTTGCGAGCTGCTGGAATCGAATGGACCGGTAAAACTTCTTAGCCTTGCCAATGATTTAAATGTGACCATTGCAACAGTAAGTGCCGATTTAACGAAACTCGAAGATCGATTACACAGCTTTGGTTTAAAACTAATTAGAAGAAGAGGTTACGGTGTTGAAATTGAAGGGGACGAGAGTAGCAAAAGAAGTGCGATGAGCCATTTAATCTCCGCTTATGTGGACGAGTCTGAAATACTCTCCTTTGCTAGGGAACATATACAGAAACGTTCAACCCAGCACATTAACACCATCTCTGAAAGGCTATTAGGAATTGTAGAGAAAAATAAATTAATTATCGTTGAAAAAATTGTGGATTCCATTATTCAGGAATTGCCCTATTCAATGGCGGATAGTGCTTATATTGGTTTAGTTGTTCACTTGGCACTTGCTATTGAGCGTCTACAAAAAGGGGAAGGCATTGAAATTAACAAGGAATACTTGGAATACCAGCAGTCAACGAAAGAATACAAATTCGCCCAAAAAATTGCTAGGCAATTAGGCCAGGTTTTTGATATTAACATCCCTGAAGCAGAAGTTGCTTATATAACTATGCACTTAAAAGGTGCTAAACTCCGGTATGACAATGAAAATTTTATTGAAGATTCTAGTTTACAAGTTGCCATTAAAACAAAAAGTCTAATTGAAATGGTAGGTAAGCTTACAGGTACAGACTTATCAGACAACCGTCCGTTATTTGAGGGGCTTGTCGTACATTTAAAACCTGCCATCTATCGTATGAAACAAAAAATGGGGATTAGCAACCCATTATTAGACAAAATTAAACAAGATTATAAGGATTTATTTTTGATCGTAAAACAGGCAGCTGATGAAGTATTTAAAGATCTTAATGTGCCAGATGAGGAAATTGGCTATCTTGTGATGCATTTTGGTGCTGCATTGATGAGTGCAAAGGATTTTTCCAATCTGAAAACATTAATTATTTGTTCTAGTGGAATAGGTACTTCGAAGCTGCTTGCAACACGACTTCAAAGAGAATTCCCTGAGATTAAGGACATTCAAAATGTCTCTGTCATGGAATTTAAAAAAATGAATCCAAAGGATTATCAATTAATCCTATCCACCATTCCGATCCCTGGCTATGATTCGGACTATATCGTTGTCAGTCCTTTCTTAAACAAAGATGAAATTGATAAAATTCGTTTTTTTATCAATGAACACAAAATTATGAATGGATCCGAAAAAAATCTGTCTTTCGCTCGCAAACATCCTACAGAGAGAAAGTCTACCGATCAGTTAATTGTAGAAATGAAAAGTATAAAAGATTATGCAGATACGATAGCTACTATCTTAGAAGGATTTGAAGTGATTCATGCAGCTGATTCGGAAACTGTAACTGATATAATCCAGCAAACATGCTCAAGGTTAATGGAAAAACAATGGATTCAAAATGCCAATGAAGTCGCTGAGGCAATTTTTGAAAGAGAAAAACTAGGGGGATTAGGGATTCCTGAAACGTCAATGGCTCTTTACCATGCTAGGTCCGTACATGTCATAAAACCAACCTTTGTTATCAATTATACAGATTCGCCAATAAAAGTCATCGGTATGGACCAAAAAGATATGGAAATCAATGTTTTACTATTAATGCTCTCCCCTGTTCATACATCTGAAAAGTCATTAGAAGTATTAAGCTATTTAAGTTCCCTATTGATTGAGAGCCAAGAAACGATGGATACTTTTCAGTCACATGATTACAGCCGTATATCGGCTTTGCTTGCTGCAAAATTTGATCAATTTTTTAATGATAAAATAAAAGAACTAAGGAGTGTTTTGTAATGTCAAAAGCTATTTTTACAAAAGAAAATATTTTACTGAATGAATCTGTTGCTACAAAGGAAGAAGCAATTAAATTAGCAGGAAGCATTCTTGTTAAAAACGGGTATGTTGACGAAAGTTATATTGAAAAAATGTTAGAAAGAGAAGAGTTAACCTCCACTTATATGGGGAATTTTGTGGCTATTCCTCATGGTACAGAGGATTCCAAACAATTTGTGAAAGAATCAGGAATTTCTTTTGTACAAGTTCCAAGTGGTGTTGATTTTGGCGGAGGTAATATCGTAAAACTTTTAATCGGCATTGCAGGAAAAGGTGATGAGCATCTAGATATCCTTTCAAAAATTGCAATTGTATGTTCCGAAGAAGAAAATATCACCAAGTTGGTAGAAGCAAAATCCGCAGATGAAATTTTAGCGATCTTTGAAGGAGTAAACTAATATGTTAGCTGTTCACTTTGGAGCCGGAAATATTGGCCGGGGATTTATTGGGAATTTACTATATCATTCTGGTTACGAAACATGCTTTGTGGATGTCAACGAAGAAATCGTTCAGCTTCTTAATGAACGAAGAGAATATCGAGTGGTCATTGCTGATTCTTCACAAGAAGAAGTGGTAGTTAAAAATGTCAGGGCAATTAATAGTAAACTTCATCCGGAACAAGTAGTAGAAGCAATAGCCGAAGCGGATATCGTAACTACTGCTATCGGTCCAAATATTTTACCTTTGATAGCAGGGTTAGTAGCGGATGGATTGCGTAAACGATTAGAGAAGTCTGATAAACCTCTTAATATTATTGCTTGTGAAAATATGGTGGGAGGCAGCTCACTTTTAAAAGAGAAGGTTTTTGAACAATTAACAAGCGATGAAAAAGCACAATTTGAAGAACGTTTTGGTTTCCCGGATTCTGCTGTTGACCGAATTGTTCCAAACCAAGTGAATGAAGATAAACTAATGGTCAAAGTTGAGCCGTTTTATGAGTGGGTTGTTGAGGATACAAAAATAGTAGGAGAAAAACCGGACATAACTGGTATTACCTATGTACCTGAATTAGTTCCTTATATTGAACGGAAGCTGTTCACAGTAAATACAGGACATGCATTAGCCGCTTATTTTGGGTACTATTATGGAGTAGAAACCATTAATCAAGCGATGGAGAAAGGACCGATCCATGATTTGGTCTTAGGGGCACTGAAAGAAAGCGGTAAAATGTTAGTTGAAAAATACGGCTTCAGTCAGGAAGCTCACGAACAGTATATTCAAAAAATTATTGGTCGTTTCAGTAACCCATATATTGTAGATGAAGTAACAAGGGTGGGACGTTCTCCGATCCGAAAGCTTGGTCCGAATGACAGATTGGTCAGCCCAGCTAGACAATATTATGAGTTATTTGAAAGTCAGCCTATTCATTTATTAAAAGGAATTGCAGCTGCTCTATTGTATGACTTTCAAGGAGATGAGGAAGCTGTACAAATTCAGTCAATGATTAAGGAGCATGGGCTGGAAGCTGCCATTGAGAAGTTTACTGGATTGGATCCTGCGTCAACTATTTTCAAGGGCATTGTTGAGCAATATAATCAATTAAAACTTGAAAAATAGGAAAAGAGTAAAACCCAAATTTTTCAGCGTTGGATGATGTCCAACGCTGTTTTTTATTAGACTTTTTTGGTTGAGTGCTAGTACTTTTGTTCTTCTTTATAAGATCAATTAACATTAAATTGCCTCATCCCAAAAGGGAGGGGTTTCGGTTTTAATTTGGGCGCTTACGTTTAAAGATCTTAATGAGATAAACAGTGAATAACAATAAAAAATAATATTAAAACGATAAAAATTTATTGTAAAACGATAAATATTGTGGTAAAATTTAAAATGAATGAATATAAAAGAGGTGCTAATTATGAACAGAGGATCCGCACTCTTTTTAAAAATTGCGGTATTTCTTATGGGGGCTCCAGTTTTTGCTCTGGCGATAGTTGGGTTATTTTGGTTACCTAATAATCCAGTCAATCCATCTTATACTCATATCCTTTATCCAATCGTAATTGGAATGTATATTTCAGTAATACCGTATTTTACTGCATTGGTTCAGGCCTTTAAACTTCTAGTGTTAATTGATAGGAACCAGGCATTCTCTGAGTCGGCTGTTAAAGCTCTTAAGATTATTAAATACTGTGCCATGACTTACAGTGGCTTGTATGTGATTATTTTTCCATTTGTTTTCCTCCTTGCCGAACGAGATGATGCTCCGGGTGCTATCTTTATCGGAATGGTTCCTATCTTTGCTTCTATGGTCATCGCAGTCTTCGCTGCCGTTCTTCAAAGACTTTTACAAGAAGCCATTGATATAAAATCAGAAAATGATTTAACAGTTTGAGGTGAAAACAATGGCAATTATCATTAATATTGATGTGATGCTGGCGAAAAGGAAAATGAGTGTAACCGAACTTTCAGAGAAGGTTGGAATCACAATGGCGAACCTTTCGATTTTGAAAAATGGAAAGGCAAAGGCCATTCGATTATCTACTTTAGACGCAATTTGCAAGGCTTTAGATTGTCAGCCTGGGGATATACTAGAATATCGGAGTGATGATGACACCCAAGATTAAAGAATTCAATTCATGGGATGAATAATATAACAATGTTCGTACTGGCTGGGAGTAGTCCCAGTCATTTTTGTTTATTGTTGTTAAGTTTTACCCCTTTGCTTTTACAAATTACTTACCGCTTCTTTTTTATGAAGAAGGTATAACTAGGATGTTTGTCTTTTGCCTTTTGTCGCAATCGTATTTTGAACATTTATTTACAAGTACTTGTATTAGCATTTCCATTATTTTTGAGGGTGACAATTATCACACACAATAGGTCTTTTTTCTTTTATGCTAAAAGTATATCAGATGGTAACATTTTTTCTTTTTGCTCAACTTGAACAGATATGATAAAGGTAAGTCTTCTGAAAACTGGCCACATAAAGGGTTAAAGGAAACGTATAGCTTGTTCGCCAGGTTGCAGAATACTAGTTTTATGAAGAGCTATTCACATTTGAATAGCTTTATTTATTTTAATGTTAAGCCAAAGCCTTTTCATGAGTAATGATAACAGCTACTACTTAGTAAAAATGGATATCTAGATCTGATCAAACAAATCTGCAAATTCAAGATTAGACATGGGACGTAATTATTCTAAAGGACCTATTTTTTTAGAAAATACTATCTAGAATTTAAAAATCCTGTGTCTTTTTAGGATTTTTTAACCAATAATCTTGCATAGGTTAGACATGTTCGTTTCAATAGTAGTGAAGGGAGTTGGGCAAATTGAATTACGACCTCCAAGACTCAATAAAAGATAAAGATTTACTATTGAAAGAGTTAGCAGATATAAAGTTTGCTTTAGATCAATCCTCCATTGTTGCCATAACCGATCAAGATGGAATTATTACTTATGTAAATGAAACATTTTGTAAGATATCTAAGTATAGTAAAAATGAATTAATAGGAAAGACTCACAAAGTGGTTAACTCTGGCTACCATACTAAGGAGTTTTTTAAAGAAATGTGGAATACGATTCAACGAGGTGAGGTATGGAAGGGGGAAATTAAAAATAAAGCGAAGGATGGTTCTTTTTATTGGGTAAAATCAACCATTGTTCCTTTTCTGGATAATGAAGGGAACCCTCACCAATATATTTCCATACGACAAGATATTACAAAACAGAAAGAGATAGAAGAAAAGAACTTTTATTATGTTCATCATGATGCATTAACCGGTCTACGCAATCGTCGTTGCTTTAATAAAGATTTATCGAAATGGATCACAGAAACGGAGCAAATGGCATTGCTTTTTTTAGATTTGAATCGTTTTAAATTTGTCAATGATACGTTAGGGCATAGTATTGGTGATCAAATTTTAAGAGATGTTGCAAAACGCTTATCTGATCACTTGAATGGAAAGTCCGAATTATATCGGTTCGGGGGCGATGAATTTATTATTGTAATAAAGAACCGTACACCTGATGAGGTAAGAACATTGGCGAATGAAATTATCAAGCAGCTTGAAGAACCGTTTTTTCATGAAAAGGAAAAATTGTATCTAGGAGCTGGTATAGGAGTTAGTTTTTTTCCCGATGATGGAAATGATATTGAAAGCCTTGTTATTAAAGCTGATATGGCGATGTATAAAGCAAAAAAAGGGGGAGGACATTTCGTTCAATTCTATACCTCTGATATTTATGAAGAAATGACGAAAACCATCCATTTAGAAGCAGAATTAAGGCAAGCTCTTGAAGAAGAACAATTTAAGCTCCACTACCAACCTCAGGTAGACATAAGCAGCAATAAGATCATTGGAGTTGAAGCATTGATTCGTTGGGAGCATCCAGTGTTAGGAAACATATCTCCATTGGAATTTATCCCTATAGCCGAAGAAACGGGATTAATCGTTCCAATCACTGAATGGGTTTTACGTACTGCTTGTCGACAAAATCAACGTTGGCAAGAATCGGGCATATCTCCATTTATAATAGGAGTAAATATATCATCTAGCTTAGTAAATAAAGATTTAGTCCCAATGGTCAAACGCATCTTAAAAGAGACAAAATTAAAACCAAACTATTTGGAAATAGAACTAACAGAAAGTATTATGCAAGACCCGAAAATCACACTGCCCATTCTAAAAGAGTTAAAGGAATTGGGAATTCGGATATCTATCGATGATTTTGGTACTGGTTATTCTTCTCTTGCTTATTTACGCCAACTTCCAATAGATCGTTTGAAAATAGATAGGTCCTTTATTGATGAAATGAAAAAGGATAATGGTGCAATTGTACAAGCGATAATCGATTTAGGGACTCGCTTATGTCTTAATGTAATTGCGGAAGGGATCGAGACAAATGAACAGTTAGATCTTCTTACCCAACTTAATTGTAAAGAGGGACAAGGTTATTACTTTAGTAGACCTTTATCAAGCAATGAAATTCTTACAGTATTGCAGGGAACTAGCGTAGACAATAATAATTGACCGAAGAAGGAAACGACCCATTCATGTTGTAGTCCTTTATATTTTATAAAATGGAGTGTTTATTTTCGAATTTGAGAACTATCTAGTGTAAGCTCCCTTGTAGCGAAAATTCTTTGTGTTTCCTTTAATTCAGTATAATTACAACTAAGTACAGTACGGGGCTGTCCAGAAAGTTGTATTTTTAAACTCTGGAAGCCTCTTTTCTGTTTCAAATCATGAATATATTAACATTTTTTGAGATTTCATCTTTTTGAAAACCCTCCTAGACTAATATGTTACTTCCCATGGAGCTTACATTTTTCTGATAGATAAGAAAGGATGTGAACCACTACGAGAACTGCTTACTAGCTGTGAGACACCTTCGTCTCCGCCCTTACGATAAGTCAACATCGAATCGCTTACGCTCTTCGTGTTTCCTTTATCTCAGTTGGAGAAGCACCACAAGGTGGGCCCCGTCAGCATCAACATCGCACGACCGAAAGCGGCAGCTTTTGGGAGGAGGCCATACGCAGCTGACCAGGGGGCTTTTGCTTTTCTATGAAACCTAATAGTTTGATAGTACGTAGAAATAATTGGTAATATTTTTTCTGTATTATTCGAGGCGAGGAGATGCGTATGTATTCTGAAGTGCATGAACCCCAAAATTTTTTATCAAAGGATGCCGTAAAAGTTTGGCTCATAAAAGAAACGATTTCTAATGTCATAGGCTTTATGGTGCTTGGTATCCTGCTTTATCTAGACTATCGCTTTTCTTGGAAAGATTGGATTGGCTGGATTCTGATCGGTTTGATTCCGATTACTGTAATAGGTGCGGTCTGGTCCTGGATAAGCCCGTATTTCCTATATAAAAGTTGGCGCTATGATGTCGATGAAGAGTTTTTACAACTGAAATCAGGGGTATGGAATGAAAAGCATCAACTTGTTCCAATGACAAAAATCCAATCGGTGGCCACTATTCAGGGACCTTTGCTCAGAAAATATGGACTTTGTAAGGTGGCAGTTGAAACGATGGGGTCATCTCATGTTATTCCAGCCCTCTCAAAGGAGCAGGCAATCAAGTTACGGGAACAAATTGCTCAATATGCCAAAATCAAGGAAGTGGAATCATAATGAGAACGAAACGATTTCATCCACTTCTTATGGTATTTGAGGTATGGCAGCTGTTAAAGAATACTTTTTTCCTTGTTATCTTTTTATTTATTATGAAGGCGAATTCACATTCTCTTTATATTAAATATGGTAGAATCATTTTTATCATTTTTCTAGGTCTAGCTTTACTTTATATTGTTTTAAAATGGATGACACATACATACGCACTGGATGATCGGTCCTTTCACCTTTATCAGGGAGTTTTCAGTAAAACGGAACGGACGATTCCCTTTTCAAAAATTCAAAATGTTACTCGTCATACCACACTCTTTCATCGGCTTTTTCAAGTGACTTCTATTAGCTTTGAAACAGGGATGAACGGTGAAGATGCAGCTGTTAAATTTGATGTAGTTTCCCAAACAGAAGCCAATCAAATGGAAGAACATATGGCCAGGGCTTTGCGTGGAGCTGTACCAGATGCTGAAATCATTGAACGAATGGAGGAAGATTCTGATTCAAGTCGAATCATTCACTTTAAACCGACGAAAAGGGATGTTTTAAGAGCTAGTTTTACTTCTTTCAGTTTTTTTGTGATAATTCCTATTTTGACTTCGTTTTATTTTAAAATAGATGAAATCTTTCATGTTAATAAAGAGGCGGAAGGGATTTTTTACAATATCATTAGCTCATGGTGGCTTTTGACAATAATGGTTATCGTATTTATCATTATTTCTGTCACTTTTGGAATGGTCTGGACATTTTTTAAATACGGTAAGTATGAGATTTCCTCCGATCAGGATCGAATTTATATTGCAAAAGGTATCATTGAGGAGACAGCCTTTTCCATTGCAAAAGATAGAGTACAAGCAGTTGATATTGATCAGTCCTTTATGAAACGATGGCTCGGGCTGGCTGAAGTAAAGTTGACAAGTGCTGGAGGCCTTGATATAGGAGAAGAAAAATCAGAAGTCAACTCTCTCTATCCTTTTCTTCCGAAAGAACGGGCTTATGAAATGATTGCTGAAATTTTACCAGCATACAAAATCATCCCACAAATGCAACGGCTTCCCAAAAAATCTTTATGGGTTCGATTGTTAAGGCCGTACTGGATTTGGGGGATTGTCACTATCGTCCTTTATTATTTTAAACCTGAAGTATGGGGAGTAGAGCAGGCTTGGTGGTTGGTATCAGCCATCTTGTTGTTTATCAATATTGCTCTTAGGTGGATTAATTTTTCGAATACTCAATATGTCTTACATGACGGTTTTATTCAGCTAAAGACAGGTAGTTTGACTACTTCTTTATTTGTTACTAAAAGAGATAAAGTCATTGAAATTGAAATTACCCGTAACATATTTCAAAAGTGGCTAGGTCTTGCCTCTATAGAAATGGTTAATCGGTCCAAGCCAGTTAAACATAGTGGAATAAAGGATGTGCCTGTAGAATTTGCAGATGCTTTTTACCAGTGGTATTTAGGAAGGAAAATGGATATTACGATTAAATAAGGATCCAGTCTTCGTTTCATTTAAAGCAAGGTTGTTCATTGTACGTTTAAAAAAATGGAAGTTAAAAAAGTATACGAGGAAATTTATGTTATTCATTGAATAAATTAATAAAGGGCATTGTCCCAATTTTTTTGAGAGGAGAGTTTGGGAACCATGACAAAAAAAGTGCTCATTTTAGCAGGGGATGCAGTCGAAGCGTTAGAAATCTATTATCCTTATTTTCGCTGTTTGGAAGAAGGGTATGATGTGCAAATTGCTGCACCATCAAATAAGAAGTTGCAGACAGTAGTCCATGATTTTATTGGTTGGGATACTTACACAGAAAGCAAGGGATACTTAATTGAATCGCATGTGGCTTTTGAAAATGTCAAACCGGAAGAATATGACGGTCTGATTATTCCAGGAGGAAGAGCACCGGAGTATATTCGCCTCAATGAAAATGTTCCTAGGATTGTTGCGCACTTCTTTGAAACCAACAAACCAGTAGGGGCAATTTGTCATGCTAGTCTCGTTCTCAGTACTGTAAGTCAGTATTTAGAAGGTCGTGAGATGACTGCATATATTGCCTGTAAACCGGATGTAGAAGCAGCAGGAGCGACCTATATAGAAAACCATCTACATGTAGAAGGAAATCTAGTTTCCGGTCATGCATGGCCTGATCTTCCAGGTTTTATGAAAGAGTTTATTAAATTATTAAATCATTAATAATATGAATAAACAAAAAATCGGCGGGGGTTTATTGACTCCCGCCGTTGTATTTATGCTGTTTCCTTTGAACGATCTTTTTCTAATAATACGATGATACCTGGTAATAAGATTCCTCTGATTAAGAAGGTGTCAAGCAAAATTCCAACCGCGACAATAAAGCCGAAAACGAATAGCAACTCAATAGGCTGGGTCATTAACACAGCAAAAGTTGCAGCTAGAATAATACCCGCAGAAGAGATTACCCCACCTGTGCTAGAAACCGCGATTTCTATTGCTTTTTTAACAGAATGCTTTCTTCTTTCTTCCTGGAATCTTGAAATGAGTATAATATTATAGTCAATTCCGAGAGCAACCAAGAAGACAAACGCATATAATGGCACGCGGTTTGCAATAGAATCTATGTCAAAGAATAGCTCGGTTAGGAACATACCTAAACCTAATGCTGCTAGAAAAGAAACAAGAATGGTTCCCATCATGTAAATCGGCATTTTGAATGATTTTGTTAGGACAATTAACAACAAGAAAATTAATAAGGTTTCAAGTAATACAATGATAATAACATCTCTATTATTGGCTGTTCGGTCATCGACCTTAGTAGCTGTTTCTCCAGCGAAATATAGGTTACCATCAAGACCGCTATCTTCAGTGATTTGTTCTGCATTATCAATAATTTTCTCTAAAGCGTTAATTGTCTTTAGAGAGTACGGACTTTCTTGGAAGGTAAGGCTATAATTTACCACTTTGCCGTCCTTTGTAATACCATTTATTCGTACATTGCTGACTAATAGCTGGTCCGTGAGAGCAGTTTTTAATGCTTCTTGCTTCTCAGCGGAAACTGTCTCAGAACTTTCAAATATAACTGTTGTTGGTGCAAGGTCACCTTTTTCAAACTTTTTCTCTAAAATTTCATAGCCTTGACGAGAAGGCATATCTTCCGGAAAAGATTTCATCGTGTCAAACTCATATTTTAGATTAAACATATTAGTTGCAGATAAAACCAAAATGAGCCCGATCACTGCTACGGATAGGCCAGGTTTCTTTACAACAAAGCGGCCAACCTTGCTCCAAAATGAATGGTGCTGGATTGATTCCTCCCCAACCTTTGGGATTTTTGGCCAAAAAGATTTTCTGCCAAAAAGGGTAAATAAAGCCGGTACAAGTGTAACCGAAGCTAGCATGATGATGACCATGATGGCAGCAAAGGTTGGAGCAAAGTTGTTGTAATCGCCAAGTTGGGCAAAAAATAGTACTAGCATGGCTGCTAGAACGGTTCCCCCGGAAAAGAAGACAGGCATGCCTGTTTCTCTCATGGCAGCTTTCATGGCAGCAAATTTATCTTGGTGATTCTTCAGCTCTTCGCGAAATCGTGAAAATACGAATAAAGAGTAATCAATTACCGCAGCAAATAATAGGATTGAGCCGATAGAAATAGTCTGGTTGCTTAATTGAAGACCAGCTTTACCCATAAACCCAAGAGTTTGCATTACCACTTGATAAACAAAGACTGCTGCAATAAGTGGAATCATTGCCAATAACGGAGAACGATAAATGATAATTAATAGAACAAGAATTAAACCAACTGTTGAAAATAGTAGGACAAGATCTGCCCTTGAAAATAGGTCAAGTGAGTCAGTTGCAATTCCGGCAGGACCTGTCACATACAATGTTAAATTGGATGTTGAATCTTCTACGGTGTTAATAATTTTTTCTTTAACCTTTTTGATTTCTTTCGTTTCTAAAGAAGCATCAAAAGTTAACGGGATGATCGCAGTCGTTTTGTCGTCTGAGAAAAAGCTCGCTGCTGCTTGAGGCGGAATAGAAGAAAGTGGAACCACTTGATCTATTCCATTGATATTTTTACTTTCAATTTTATCTACAATGGATACTAATTCCTTATACTCTAATTCACCTTTGTTGGATTGGAAAACCAAAATGGCTGGGGTTCCGTCATTATTAGGAAAATATTGGTCCACTTTTTTTTGGGCAATGACCGACTTGGCATCTTCAGGAAGAGAATCTATTCTGGATACCTCATAATCCTTAGCATTAGGGGCAAGAACACTCAAAACAATCGTAATAATTAACCAAATGGCTAAGGTCGTCCACATCCCTTTTTTGGTTGCAACCCAATCTGTAAGTTTATTGAGCAAAGATTTCATGGTTTTCTCCCTTCATAAAGTCTTAAAGTAACAGTGATGTCACTTTAGGTAAAAAAATGATACTCATAATACCATCATTATCTTTTAAAGTGACGGTAGTGTCAATTTAATTATTTGTGAACATTCCATTTTTGATAATCTCCTTGATCGACTCTATCCACTGCTTTTTCGGGATGTTAGCATGATTAGGAATGGTAATTGTTTGGAGAATAAATCCTAAAATTAAAGGATCTGGTATTTGAGCTTTAAGCTTTTTTTCCTTCCTGCCTAGATCAATAAAGTTTTGTAAACAATCGTACATGTGTAAATGAAGTGCCTCTAGTTTTTCTTTGTTTTTCGCAACTCTTTCACTGATATTTGCAGGGATTTGCCGGCCAATATTAATAAGCTTTGTAATTTCTGTATCACTGAAAATAAGATTTAGCAAAAAGTCAAATTGAGCTTCAAAGCTTTCATATTTTTTCATATGATCTAATTTAAGAAGGTATTCATTCATTTCAGAAATCATGTATTCTGTAATTAATTCTTCTTTGTTTTCAAAGTATTTATATATAGCCCCTCTAGAGACCTCTAATCGGTCGGCTAATAAACTAACAGTAAATCCTTCATAGCCATGAATAAGCAGAAGCTGTCTTGTTGCTAGATATAAATCATCGGTTGAAAATTTCCGTTCTCGTGCCATTAAGTTCACCTCACAATGTTTCTATTATATTTGAATGAGGGATATATTGAAACTCATTAAAATAATGTGGTCCGTGTTATATAGAAATTTCTCCTCTAGAACAAAGGACTCCCGCCAATTAAGAGAATTAAATTCATACTCATCTTAACTCTTTCATTACTCCAGTATTTCTTAAAAGTACGTTATCAATCAAAGGGTTTTGATATAAAAGAGCACTTTTTCCATTGTTGTATTAACTGTTAAGACTGACAAATAATTTATTAGATTGTAGCATACATTTATTTAAAGCTACTTTTCATCGGAGGGCACATCATGGATGTTATTGTGAGGCGTGGAGACTCTTTATGGTATTATAGCCAACTGTTTCATTTGAATCTTCAACTCATTTTGGATTCAAATCGAGAGCTGCAGCCAAACCAGCTTTCGATTGGACAAAGGATCCGTATTCCTGGTTTTGTTGCTCAGGATTATCAGGTTCAACCTGGAGATTCATTATGGTCAATTGCCCGTAATCGTAACTTACCGCTGGATGCGGTTCTGTTAGTAAATCAAAATATAAATCCAAATCAGCTGCAAGTTGGCCAAATGATAAAAGTGCCAATAAGAATTACTTGGAGACTGGTCCAGGGCAGGCAGTTTTACGATTATACCAAAATGATGAGAGATATTAGACAGCTGCAATCGGTCTATCCATTTATGCAAGTAAGTACAATAGGTGAATCAGTTCTTGGTAATGATATCCCCGAACTGTTGATCGGAAATGGGACAAAAAGGATTCATTATAATGCTTCATTTCATGCTAATGAATGGATAACAACACCAGTTTTAATGACTTTTATTAATGATTATTTATTATCTTTGACAAATCAAAATTTGATTCGTGGTATTGTCACTTCCCGATTATACGAGCAAACTTCTTTATCCATTGTTCCAATGGTGAATCCAGATGGGGTGAGTCTTGTTATTAATGGACCGCCAGAAGCGGAGCCCTGGAGAAGTAGGGTAGTAGAATTAAATAGAGGTCGAACCGATTTTTCTGACTGGAAGGCAAATATTAGAGGGGTTGATTTAAATGATCAATTCCCTGCTAAATGGGAAGAAGAAAGAGCGAGGAATCCTGATGAGCCAGGTCCCCGAGATTATGGGGGTGAACGGCCTCTCTCAGAACCTGAAGCAGTTGCTATGGCAGAGTTAACCCGCCGACGAGATTTTGCAAGAGTATTGGCATTTCATACTCAAGGGAGGGTTATTTACTGGGGATACGAAAACCTCGAACCTCCTGAATCTGAGATCATTGTTAATGAGTTTGCTAGGGTCAGTGGCTATGAACCTGTTAAAACGATTGAAAGCTGGGCAGGTTACAAAGATTGGTTTATCCAAGACTGGCGTCGTCCAGGTTTTACAGTTGAACTTGGAAGAGGAATCAACCCACTGCCGTTGACACAATTTGATGAAATTTATCAGGATGTTTTAGGAATATTCTTGGCTGGTCTTTATATGTAGACTTTTATTTAGTTATTGAAAAAATTATCAAAAGAAGAATATATTGCTATGAACTCCTGGTTGATATGTCAGCTGGGAGTTTTTTAGAAGAATATTTTCATATTAGTAACAGTGGTACGGTTTGTAAAAATATTCCTTTGGACATAATGGATAGCAAACATGTCCTATAGGGGGATGAAAAATGAATAAATTAATTAAAATATCTGATCTCTTTTGGGAAGGCATTAGTCTTTCTCGTGTTTCAAATAAAAATATAGTACGATCTTATCTTTTATTTGTTATTATGGCATTTTTATTTGAGTTGTTTTTACTGGCATTATGGATCGGTACAAGCATTTGGAGTTATTCCTTCGGATACCGACCAAGTTTTGAGTTTTATATTGCCTTTGGAGTGTTGGTTATAATGATGATCATTACAGTTAATTGTATTTGGAGTATATTTTTATCCAAGAAATAATTAAAATTTCCTTTAAAGGGTGAAACATGATCTTTTGTAGGTAAGGTAAGATGTCTTTCTAAAGAATTAGAAGGTAATATTTCTAGCACGAGCACCCTAGAAGGCCAATAATTGACTTTTCTCTCTTCCTTACAATAAAACCACATCAATCTCCTTCGTTTCTACGTATTAACTTTATCTCAGTTTAAGCGCTTAATTATGTAACTGGATACGATCTTTTTGATATTTTCGTCTTATTAGCTAGTGGACTTTGTTCATTTTATGAATCAATGAGTTAAGCAAATAAAATTTTTTCAGGGATCTGGGCGAGGGTCCTTTTCATTTTGATAACAAAATGATATCATAATGATATAAGTAAATCGTTCCAAAAAGGAGTGGTAAGGAATGAAAGAGAGAAATTTGTTTAAAGTAAATGGGTTTATCGGGATTGTTCTATTCCTGTTAGTTGGGGCAGTAGCAGTATTTGGATTTAGACAGTTTATTTTTACGGGGAATGTTCTATTCCTGTTCTTAGCGGGACTGTGTGCCTTGATTTTGTTACTTCTTCTATCAGGATTCACGATTATTCAGCCAAATCAGGCCAAGGTATTTACTTTATTTGGAAGTTATCTTGGTGTTATCAAACAGGAAGGCTTTTGGTTGACCATTCCTTTAACGGTAAGAAAAACAGTGTCTTTGAGAGTTATTAACTTTAACAGTGATAAATTAAAAGTGAATGATTTGGAAGGAAACCCTATTGAAATCGCGGCGGTTGTCGTCTATAAAGTAGTTGATTCAGCAAAAGCAGTATTTGATGTGGAAAATTATAAAGACTTTGTCCATACGCAAAGTGAAACTGGACTGCGTCATATTGCCAGTCAATATCCTTATGATAATATGAATAATGATTATGAAATTTCATTGCGTCAGCACTCTGATGAGGTAGCAGAAGAATTAACAAAAGACTTACAAAAGCGGTTGGAGCTGGCAGGAGTAGAAGTTATTGAAGCCAGAATCATGCATTTGGCATATTCCAGTGAAATTGCTCATGCGATGTTGCAACGACAGCAAGCCAAAGCGGTGCTAGCGGCAAGGAAAGTCATTGTTGACGGAGCGGTATCGATGGTGAAATCGGCCATTGATCAACTAAGTAAAGAGGGAATTGTGGAACTTGATGAAGAAAAGAAAGCACAAATGGTGAATAACTTAATGGTTTCAATCGTTTCCGAGAAGGGGAGCCAGCCGGTAATTAATACAGGCACGATTTACTAAGGGTTGTGATGATGTGGCCGAAAAAAAGAGATTTTTATTGCGCATTGACCAGAAAGTATATGATGCATTAGAAAAATGGGCACAAGATGAATTCCGAAGTGTTAATGCGCAAATTGAGTTAATTATTAAAAAAAGCTTAAAGGAATCCGGAAGGCTGAATTTGGAAAAAAAGAATGACTAAAAAGCGGAGGTACTTGTATCCTTCGCTTTTTTTATAGTTGCTGTTAGTGCCTGCCATAGTTGAAACAGGAATAAGCCTATGCTACAGTAAGAGTAAATATTTTGACCAAAAAACTAATTTAGTCAAATGAAGGGAAGGCGGTCATAGTGGCACCTGATAGAAGAAGGATGATTATTGAAGCAGCAACCAAATCTTTTTCATTATTTGGATATAAAGCGACAACGATGGATCAGGTAGCAAAGCTTGCGAATGTTGGAAAAGGGACCATTTATACATTTTTTAAAAATAAAGAGGAACTATTTGAAGAAATTATCTCTACCCTCGTTAAGGAAATGATTGCGGAAGCAGAGTCAGTGATCAAGCCGGATGTACCTTTTACAGAGAACGTACATCAAGCGCTTTATCGAATCTTAGAATTTCGTTCCCAGCACCAGCTCATGATTAAACTTGTTCAAGAGGAAAAAGAAATGGGAACATTAGCCGTTTCTGAAAAGCTGCAGCATGTGGAAAATGAGATTATTGCGTATTTAAAACAAAAAATTGAAGCGGGGATTGCGAAAGGATCCATTCCACCAGCAGATTCGGAAATAGTAAGCTTTTTATTGTTAAAAATGTATATTGCCCTCGTATCAGATTGGGAGAAACATCATGAACCCCTAAGCTCTAGGCAAATCGCTGATATTATGAAGGGATTTTTATTAAAGGAATGAGAAGAGGACACCAGCCGTCCTCTTCTTCCTTATTGTTTTTTTCTTAAGTTTTCTTGTGCCATTTTGACGAGCTCGCGCACCATACTACCGCCTAATCGGCCTCCTACTTTTCCGGCTTGTTCGGATGTTAGCTGGCCGTTGTAGCCCTTTCTGAGCGGAACTCCAACCTCTGTAGCCGCTTCAAACTTGGCATTCTCTGGACTTGAGGATTGAACAACCTTTGCTTTTAATTGATCCATTGCTTCTCGAGCTTCAGGAACGAGAATTTTATTTCTTCTGGCCATTTGACTCCCTCCTTTCCCTTATTATTTCCCTTTCTAAAAAATTCATTTGAGGAGCTGGATAAATGTTAAAGTATTCAGTATAATAGCATGTAATAAATAGGAAAAATTCAATGAAAAAGAGAGTAATTATCTAGGAAGTCTTAGCGAATCGGGGATGGTGAAAGCCCGGTACGGAATAGATAATGAAGCGCACTTTTGAGAAGCATGTCTGAATTTTAGTAGGGCGTGCCGGAGTATGCTCCGTTATAAAGTCAAGCTGGTTCATTTTGAACAATTAGAGTGGTACCGCGGGAATAACTAGCTCTCGTCTCTTTTTAAAGAGGCGAGAGTTTTTTGCTTTTAATTAACAAAAAAAAGGAGGTCGCTGTGGATGTATTTTAAGAAAGAGCTAGCTGAGATTTTATTTGAAGCGTTGAAGGGAGAAATTCCTGTTCAAGACTTGGAACGTCTGATTGAAAAACCAAAAAACAGTGAGCATGGGGATTTGGCGTTTCCATGTTTCGCGTTGGCCAAACTAAAGAAGAAAGCCCCGAGTCAGATTGCACAGGAATTAAGCGGAAAAATTCAATCCGATACATTTGTAAAAGTTGAGGTTGTCGGTGCTTACTTGAATGTATTTTTAAATAAAAAGCTAGTGGCGGAGCAGGTTATTAATGAAATCATCGCTCAAAAAGGTGATTATGGATCACAGGGGTTTGGACAGGGTGGAATTGTCACCATTGATATGTCTTCTCCCAATATTGCTAAGCCGTTTTCTATGGGGCATTTGCGCTCAACCGTAATCGGCAACTCCATTTCCCTTATTATGGAAAAATGCGGTTACAAGCCGATAAAAATCAATCATTTAGGAGACTGGGGTACTCAGTTTGGTAAATTGATTGCGGCTTATAAACGTTGGGGAGATGCAGAAAAGGTTAAACAGAACCCGATCAAGGAATTATTAGCGTTATATGTTAAATTCCATGAAGAGGCTGAGGGGAATCCAGCACTAGAGGATGAAGGACGCGCCTGGTTTAAAAAGCTTGAAGAGGGGGATAAAGAGGCGTTATCCCTATGGCAATGGTTTCGTGATGAATCGTTAAAGGAATTTTCCAGAATTTATGATTTAATGAATGTGACATTCGATTCTTATGCCGGTGAAGCCTTTTACAACGATAAAATGGACCGAGTCGTGAAAATATTGATGGAAAAACAGCTTTTAACGGAATCCGATCAGGCTCAGGTTGTTTTGCTTGAAGAGGAACAGCTTCCTCCATGTTTAATTAAAAAATCAGATGGGGCTACCCTTTATGCCACACGTGATTTAGCTGCTGCCCTTTACCGTAAGGAAAACTATCATTTTGTCCAATCATTATATGTGGTTGGCCATGAGCAAAGTCTTCACTTTAAACAGTTGATTGCGGTGTTAAAAAAGGCAGGCTATGACTGGGCAGAGGAAATGGTTCATATTCCATTCGGGATGATGTTAAAGGATGGAAAGAAAATGTCCACGCGCAAAGGCAAGGTTGTCCTCCTTGAAGAGGTATTGAATGAATCCATCGCGATAGCGCGCAAAAATATCGAAGAAAAAAATCCAAACCTTGTTAACAAAGATGAAGTGGCGAAACAGGTAGGGGTTGGCGCAGTTATATTCCATGACCTAAAGAATAATCGAATGAACGATATTGAATTTTCTTTGGAAGAAATGCTCCGTTTCGAAGGAGAAACAGGACCTTATCTTCAATATACGTATGCCCGGGCTTGTTCCATTTTACGAAAAGGGAACTGGCAGGATGAATCAACCGAGACATATAAAGCTTCTTGGGAAAAGGAATGGAAGGTTGTAAGCATATTAATGGAATTTTCCAATGTGGTTAAACGTGCTTGTGAAAATTACGATCCTTCTCAAGTGGCAAAATATATTGTTGACCTAGCACAAGCTTTCAATAAATATTATGCGGAAGTAAAAGTACTTGAAGAAAATGAGGAGCGCTATGCTCGTTTGGCACTTGTATATTCCGTGACGGTAGTGATTAAAGAGGGCTTGCGATTATTAGGAATGGAAGCACCGGAGGAAATGTAATGCCTTTTGCTTAACCATTGGATGATTATGGTATAAAATAGAGCTGTAATTATGGTGAGGGGAGCGGATCAAATGAGCGAATTATTGTTCAAACATTTTGAGACAACAAGAAGTTATTTTCTAAAAAACGTGGAGGC
Source organism: Neobacillus sedimentimangrovi (assembly GCF_010614825.1). Classification (NCBI taxonomy): domain Bacteria; kingdom Bacillati; phylum Bacillota; class Bacilli; order Caryophanales; family Bacillaceae; genus Neobacillus; species Neobacillus sedimentimangrovi. The sequence continues at coordinate 2,135 of NZ_JAAFZF010000026.1, read as the reverse complement.
TTTGGAAGAGAGTATAGTAGATGTTCAGCCTGAAGGATTTAATAATACTTTACATTGGCAAGTTGGTCACGTATTAACTGTGACGGAACAATTTATGTTTGGTTTTCCAAAAAAATCAGCTCACTTACCTGAAAATTATTTAGAATTATTTGGGAATGGGACAAAACCAGCTGATTGGCAAGGGGATGTACCTTCTGTTCAAGTATTGGTTGAGCAGTTGAAGGAACAACTTAAGCGCATCAAAGAAATTCCAGCAGAAAGCTTCCAAACTAAATTGAAAGCTCCGATCCTTGGTCAAGAAACTTTTGGGGAACTTGCGAACTTTTCCATCTTCCATGAAGCCATGCATCTAGGGCAAATTCAATCTATGAAGCGCCTGATTCAAGCAAAGCAAACAAAATAAATGAAAAAGACGTTTCTACTTATTGTAGAAGCGTTTTTTATTATGTTTGTAAATTGTATAGCCTACAATTGAATTTTTCGAGATATACATCCTTTGGTATAATAGGGCTAGTATTATGAATAGGAGCGTTTATCATGAGTCTTTATTTTGCATCCTGTAAGGCACCTTTTGGAAACATATGGGTGATTGCAGATGAAAAAGGTATTAGCAGAATCGAACTGTTTGAAGAGGATTGGGTTCAATTTTGGGGAAAAAATCCAGATATAAAAGAGGGTTCAGAATGTTGTAATGAAGCCGTCCGCCAATTGGACGAATACTTTTGCGGAAAGCGGAAAGAATTTGATTTGCCCCTTTCAATAGAAGGAACTGCTTTTCGAAAACAAGTCTGGAAAGCACTTCAACAGATTCCCTATGGAGAAGTGAGAAGCTATTCGGATGTCGCTGAAATGATTGGGAATCCCAAAGCAATACGAGCCGTCGGGCAGGCGAATCGGTCAAATCAAATTCCCATCATTATCCCGTGTCATCGTGTCATAGGGAAAAATGGTAATTTAGTCGGGTATGCCGGTAGTAACACACCAATTAAAAAATTACTTTTGGAGCTAGAAGGTTACCTTCCATTAAGTACGTAGAAGTGAAAAGTTTGCAAGAGTCGGGTAAGAAAACGTACACTTGATTAGAAGTTTAGCAATCACCTACAGTACTATTTAAAGTTCGAGGTTAATCCATATAAAGAGGTTATGAACAACCTTTTCGTTCGCCCCTTGTTCTACGCTCTTATAGTGGTACACGGTGGGATAAAAGCCTGGGAGATACTGTTTAACAGTTACCCTAGGCTTTTTTGTGTCATTTTTTCAAAGGAGTGAGGGAAATGAATTTCCATTGGATGAAGGTGTTTTTTGCTGCATTTTTCGAGGTATTTTGGGTAATTGGTTTAAAACATGCCGATGATATCTGGACATGGTCAGGGACGGTTGTTTCGATTTTAATTAGTTTTTATGCACTGATTGCTGCTGGGAATAAGCTTCCGGTTGGAACGGTTTATGCCGTTTTTGTTGGTCTAGGAACAGCCGGAACCGTCATTTCCGAAATTCTCTTTTTCGGAGAACCGTTTGATATAATAAAAATTCTATTAATTATGGTTCTGCTAGTAGGAGTTATCGGATTGAAGTTCGTGACGAAAGAACATATTGAGAAAGGAGCGGACTCATAATGGCGTGGATTTCATTAGTTATCGCAGGTTTATGTGAAATGTTTGGCGTGGCGATGATTAATAAAGTACATAGGGAGCGAAATTGGAAATCATATCTATTATTATTAGCGGGTTTTGGTGGGAGCTTCCTATTTCTTGCCTATGCTATGAAGACTTTGCCGATGGGAACGGCTTATGCCATTTGGACTGGAATCGGAGCGTCTGGCGGAGCCATTCTAGGAATGTTGTTTTACGGAGAATCTAAGGATTGGAAGCGAGTGGTCTTTATTGCCATGGTATTAGGGGCCGCCATTGGATTAAAGCTTGCGTCCTAAATGAAAGCTTATTATAAAGTAAATTACTTGTTCGCGTGATGGAATGTTTGTAATTGATTGATAGAACCTTTTATTGAAGGTTCTCCGTCAAATGTTGGGGTGGTAAAGAAATCAGGCCACCCCTATCCTATATGTAGACCCATTCCTTTATACTGATGTCTCAATAAGATTCTTGCTCGAAATCTCTTGAAGTTTTTATATCCAT